>JALHOJ010000029.1 GCA_022843045.1 Phycisphaerales bacterium | reverse complement strand
ACAGTGTGACGCTTGCCCAATGCTGGAATGTCATGGAAGAGGGTCAACGCAAGTGAAGCTCTCGACCTAAGCACCAGTCAATGGCGGCCGTAACTATGACGGTCCTAAGGTAGCGAAGTTCCTTGTCGGGTAAGTTCCGACGCGCATGAATAGCGTAATCACTGGACTCCTGTCTCCACGACCGACTCGGTGAAATAGTAGTGGCGGTGAAGATGCCGCCTACCCGCAGCAAGACGGAAAGACCCCGTGGACCTTCACTGCAGGCTCGTATTGGCCACGAGCATACGCTGCGTAGCATAGGTGGGAGACTTTGAAACCCTTGTTCCGGCTTGGGTTGAGTCACAATGTGAAATACCACCCTGTGTACGTTTGTGGCCTAACCCCGATTCCCGTTATCCGGGCGGGGGACAGTTCGTGTCGGGCAGTTTGACTGGGGCGGTCTCCTCCAAAAAGGTAACGGAGGAGTGCAAAGGTCGGCTCAGCACGGATGGAAACCGTGTCGAGAGTGCAAGAGCACAAGCCGGCTTTACTGCGAGAGCGACGGCTCGAGCAGTCACGAAAGTGGGCTCTAGTGATCCTGCGATCCCGTGTGGAAGGGTCGTAGCTCAACGGATAAAAGGTACCCCGGGGATAACAGGCTGATCGCGCCCGAGCGTCCATAGCGGCGGCGCGGTTTGGCACCTCGATGTCGGCCCATCACATCCTGGGACTGAAGGCGGCCCCAAGGGTTCGGCTGTTCGCCGATTAAAGTGGTACGCGAGCTGGGTTCAGACCGGCGTGAGCCAGGTCGGTCCCTATCTGTTGTGGGCGTTGCAAGCTTGAGTGGAGTCAACCTTAGTACGAGAGGATTGGGTTGGACATACCCCTGGTGATCCAGTTGCACTGCCAAGTGCACAGCTGGGTAGCTACGTATGGCAGGGATAACTGCTGAAAGCATCTAAGCAGGAAGCCCCCCACAAGATGAGGCTTGCTTGTCGAAAGACGAAAGACCCCTGGTAGACTACCAGGTTGATAGGCCGCATGTGTAAGGGCAGTAATGCCTTAAGCTGAGCGGTACTAACGGTCGAAGTTTGGTCACGCCAACCAGCCGCCGCGAGCATCAGCTCGCACGGTTCTTTGGCGCTGCACATGACAACGCACCCAAGACTTCATGTTTCAAGTTGGCCTTCGGGCAACCTTGAGCATGAAAGTCCGTATGCATCAACGCACGTTTGTCCGGCTTCACGGTCGGGCAAGCCTGCTCTATGAATAACAGCATCAAGACAATCGCCATCTCCGGTTCGCAAGGCCCAACGGGCTTTGTGAACTGGCCCGCTCGCAGGAATGCGAATTGGCCGGTTTGTTGGTGAATATAGGCAAAGGGAAACACCTGTTCCCATCCCGAACACAGCAGTTAAGCCTTTGCCGCCGATGATACTTCTCTGAGGGAAAGTAGGTCATCGCCAACGCTTGAACCCCTCGAGGTAAACCTCGAGGGGTTCTTTGTTTTTGCACTGGGCACGCTGTTTTCGACTCGAATCTCCTCTCTGCGGTCTTCGCGGTTGCCCTCCCTGAACGATCTCCGTTCACCCCGCATAATTCACATTGATGGCTCCGCGTGACGGAACTCGCGCTCCTGCGAATCCATGGGGGTGGTGCGGGGGTGTTGAGGCAGGGGCCGGCAAGGATGCCGGGGTTTGTGCAGAGGGTTATGACGCAGGCCTGGAGCCAAGCTGCGCCCCAGTCGCCCGATGATGGGACGGCCATCGCACGCGCCAGCGAGGCTAGCGTGGACTCGATTTCTTCCAGCAGCACCTTCGCGATCACTCCCGGCTCGCCCGCTCGGCTTTCGCAGCAATGGCAGGCCCATCGCCGATGGGTTGCGGCCATCTTGCTTGCTCACATGCCCCGCTGGGCGGACCTTGATGACTTGCTCCAGGATGTCGCCCTTGCCGTGGTTCGCAAGGGGGGCGAGGTTCGGGATCCTGAGGCGTTCAAGCCCTGGCTTCGCACCGTTGCAATCAACGCCGCCCGACTCGCGGCTCGCAAAGGTGCCCTGCGCGAGGGGGCGGTTTCGCTCGAGGCCTTTTCAGGTGATCCGGGGAATGCTGGCGTGGGCGTTATCGCCCGAATCGGCTCGGGCAGCGCGGAAACCCGGGATCAGGTTGCTTCGGCGGACCTCGCGGCGCTCGATGAAGATGGACGGCGGTTGGTCGAACTCGCTCGGAGCCTGCCAGACGGTTATGGCGAGCCGCTTCTGCTGAAGGCGGTGCACAACATGAGCTATCGCGAGATCGGACAGGTTCTGGGGCTTCCCGAGACCACGATTGAGACCCGGATCGCTCGGGCCCGGCGAATGCTCCGCGAGGCCGCGCAGGCTGCTCCGAAAGCCGGGGAGCAGGCCTGACGGGAACTTTCCCGCCGCGCATCTGCATGAATGGGCCTGTTCCGGGCCACGAACGTCCGCGGGAGATTGCAGTCTCCTCGAAGGCGTGAAGAAAGCTGTCTCTCATGACCCAGTTTGATTCCAACTCGCAAGTTCCCAGTCGACTCGATCAGAACGCAAGTCAGGTCGACGCGGGGGTAACGCAGGATGATGTCGATCTGCTGATCAGCCGCACTGTCGATGGCTCGGCGTCGCATGCTGAGTGGGTGCTGCTGCAGGGGCACGCCCGCGCGCAGCCGGTGGTGTGGAAGGATCTCGCGCTGACGTATCGCCATGCCCAAGCACTGACCCGGCGTGTCGGGCTTGCTGGCCAAGCCGCGGCTCGGACGGAGCTGCCTGACGCGATCGAAGCGGCGGATGCTCAGCCCGTCCTGCGGCATGTCGGCAACGACGCTGCGAATCGATCGGGTGCGCACGTTCGCCATCACTGGAACCTCGGACGGATCGTCAGCTTTGGCGGCTGGGCTGCGGCGGCGGTGCTCGCGCTGGCGCTGGCTCGCCCGATGATTCTGGGCAATGCCGGCAATTCGGGTTCTGTGACTCCCAATACCAACACGGGCGGCTCGCAAGCCGGGATCTTCCCCGCCAGCTATCTCGATGGCCTCGCGGCGTCGATTCAGAAGGGCAAGGAAGAAGGTCGCGTCGTGGGCGAACTGCCGGAGAACGAAGTGATCGAAACGGTTCCCAACGCGGACGGCACGTACACCGTGACCAGCGTCCGCAAGATCGTGGAGCGGGCCACGATCCCGCACTTCTATCGCGCGGCCCAGAGCGACACGGGTGAACTCGCGGCGGTGCGGTTCCGTCCCGTCGTCGTTCGGGGAGTGGAGCAGTCAAGCCGCCGCACGCCCCAGGCGTACTGAAGCCAGTCACGAAAGCACGCACGAACCACACACTTTCGCCCCGAGTGATGACTCACGGGCCACGGATGATCGGAGATGACCATGACACTGAATCTGCTTGGCACGAACATGACGGATAAGGCCTGGATTCGCCGGTGGACGATCCTGGCGGCGGGACTCGCGACCCTCGCGGGCACGGCGATCGCCATCGCGCAGCCCGCGTCGCCTCCGGAGCCGCCTCCCGCGCCGGCGCACAACGACGGGTTTGACAAGCCGCTCGACGGAGAGGAACGGGAAACTGCGCCTGCGGCTCGCGGCACCAGCCAGACAACCATCAACGACGGTGATCACAGCTACAGCGTGCGCACCGAGGACGGCCGCCTGACCCGCGTCGAACTCGATGGCAAGCGGCTGTCGCAGGATCGGTATCGCCAGAAGGATGGCAAGGTCGAGATCCTGGATGAAGACGGCAACGTGATGAAGACCATTGACATCGACGGGATGGGCTTCTCGTTTGGCGGTCGCCAGGGCGAAGCCGCCCGGCGCGCTGCCGAGCAAGCCGCTCGGAACGCGCAGCGTCAGGCTGAGCGTGCTCGCGAGCAGGCGGGTCGGGCTCGTGAACAAGCCGAGCGAAATCGGGAGCGGGCGGAGGAACTCCGCAGGGGCGCGTTGGCGCAGGTGGAGGCTTCGCGCCCGAAGGTCATGATCGGCGTGACGCTCACCGACGCAAGCGAACAAGACGAAGACCAGACCGGCGTGCGAGTCGATTCGGTGATGGACGACCTGCCTGCGGCCAAGGCCGGCATGCGCGAGGGGGACATCATCATCAAGCTTGACAATCAGGACGTGTTCGATGGGGACGCGTTCCGGGCCAAGCTGCGCACGTTCAACCCGGGCGACAAGGTTGACATCACGGTGCAGCGCGATGGGCAGGAGCGGATTCTCACGCTCGAACTTGAGAAGTATGACGCCGAAAAGATCGGTGCGACGAACTTCATGAGCATCACGCCCGGTCGACTCCGCGAGCTTGAGGGCCTTGGCCAGAATTGGCAGTGGAATGGACCGGAGAACTTCGGCCAAAACATGGATCAGAACTGGGGCGAGGGCTTCCGTGCGTTCAGTTTGATGGGCGACACCGAAGCGGTGCGTGAGTCGCTGGACGAGGCTCGCAAGTCGATTGAGGAAGCGCTCAAGTCGGTCGAAACCGAAACCAACGCAACGTCCCAAGAGGCCGCCAAGGGCCTCAAGGCTGCACTGGAGAGCATCGCCAAGGCACAGGAACACATGCAGGGCGAAGGCAACGTCTGGACCCGCGACAACAACGGGCGAATGCTGGTCCTGCCGCGGGTGCCGGTTGCGCCTCGGGCTCCGCGAGCGCTCGGCGGCGCGGCGGGAGATGCGCAGGGCGACGCCACCGCCGAGCAGCTTCGGCTGCTTCGCGAACAGCTCCAGCGGATGGAAGATCGCATGAAGGAACTTGAGAAGCGCTAAGGCGAAAGGCAGGGCCAGACAACGTGTCATCCGCAACGGGCGGTCGTCGACGAGGATGGTCCTCGGAGCGGCCGCCCGTCGTTTAGATTCGGCATTCGGGGTTCGGGATTCGGCATTCGGGTTGAGTGCCATGATCGCTCGGGGAAAGCCCAGTCAGCATCCTGTCTGAATGCCGAATGCCGAATGCCTGTCCTTCCCGCTACCATCCTGTATGACCACTACCGCAGAGTCCGCTCCGTTGCCCGCTGATGTGCAGGCGGTTCGTGATGCCTATGCCCGCCTGCGCGAAGAGATTCGCAAGGTGATCGTGGGGCAGGACGAAGTCGTCACGCAGATGCTGATGTCGATTTTCTGCCGGGGGCATGCGGTGGTGGTGGGGGTGCCTGGCCTTGCCAAGACGCTGCTGATCTCGACGATCGCGCGGTCGCTGAACCTGCAGTTCAGCCGCATTCAGTTCACGCCCGACCTGATGCCCGCGGACATCACGGGGACGGAAGTGATCCAGGAAGATCGCACCACTGGGCAGCGCGAGCTGCGGTTTGTGAAGGGGCCGATCTTTGCGAACGTGATTCTTGCCGACGAAGTCAACCGCACGCCTCCCAAGACGCAGGCGGCGTTGCTGGAGGCGATGCAGGAGCGGCAGGTGACGGTCGGCGGGGTCCGGCATGGCCTGCCCACGCCTTTCTTTGTGCTGGCGACGCAGAACCCCATCGAGCAGGAGGGGACCTATCCGCTGCCCGAGGCGCAGCTAGACCGGTTCATGTTCCAGATTCAGATCGGGTATCCGACGCTTGAAGAAGAGACCGAGATCGTGCGGCGGCAGTCGGCGAGGGGGCTCGCGGACGTGCAGCCCGTGCTGGATCTCTCGTCGATCACGCGGATTCAGGATGTGGTGCGGAACATGCCCGTAGCGCCGAATGTGATCGCGTACGCGCTGCGGCTGGTACGGGCGACCCGCATCAAGGAGCCGATGGACGCGGGCGTGGTCCGCCCTGAGAAGGTCAAGGATTATCTCGCGTGGGGCGCGGGGCCTCGCGCGAGCGAGTTTTTGCTGCTGGGTGCAAAGTGTGCCGCGTTGCTCGCCGGGAGTCCGACAGTGACGCCCGATCACATCCGCCAGATCGCGAAGCCGGTGTTCCGCCATCGCCTGCTGCTCAACTTCAACGCGGAAGCGGATCAGATCACGACGGATCACATCGTGGATGATCTGCTGAAGGGGATTCCGGTGGAGGGGATTTCGGGTGGGGATAAGAAGAAGTTGGACGAAGTGTTGCGCTGATGGGCGAGATGCGCAAGCGGGCCCCCGCGCCAGAGCGCGGGCGATCATGCAGGGCGCGAGAGGGAAGCGGGTGGAGTTCGCCCACGCTGGCGCGTGGTGTCCGTTGGATGAGCATGGGTCGCGGGCTTTTCTATCTTCGCCTTGCTCAGCGGGCCGCGGCTCGTGCGATCGCGCCTGCGCGGGATCACGAGGCGACCACGCTCGACCGCGCGATGATGCAGCGGGCGTTGGATCTTGCGCGCGAGGCGGGCGCGATGGGTGAGGTGCCCGTCGGTGCCGTCGTCTATCGCGGCGACGAGATCGTGGGCGAGGGGTTTAACCGGCGCGAGGTCGATCAGGACCCTTCGGCCCACGCCGAGCACATTGCGATGCTGGACGCGTCCCGGCGGCTGGGGTCGTGGCGGTTGGATGGGTGTTCGCTCGCGGTCACGCTCGAACCATGCGCGATGTGCGCGGGGTTGATTGTCAATGCGCGGGTGCCGCGGGTGGTGTATGGGGCGAGAGATCCGAAGGCGGGGTTCGCGGGTTCGTTGGGCAATCTGCTGGTGGACGAGCGGCTCAATCATCGCGTGCGGCCGATCGCGGGCGTTTTGGAACGGGAATCCAGCGAGTTGCTGAAGCGGTTTTTCGCTGAGCTTCGCAAGCGAAAGCGTTGAGGGAGCCCATGCCCGAACTCCCCGAGGTTGAGCGTCTGAGATTGTCGCTGCTGCCACACTTGCTGGGCGCGCGGGTGGAGCGCGTGGCGATTTACCGCGAGGATGTGTGCGAGTGCGTCCATGGTGGCGAGGTCGTGCCGACGAACGCGTTCGCTCTGCTTGAAGGGGCTGGCATCGAAAGCCTGCATCGGCTGGGCAAGCACCTGGCGATCGCGAGCGCGGGAGGGCCGGCGATCGAAGTGCATCTGGGCATGTCCGGGCAGGTGCTGGTGCACGAAGGGCCGCTTCCGGAACCCTCGGAGGCGAAAGCGACGCACACGCATTTGGCGTGGACGCTCCGCAGCGGCGGGGCAACTCGCACGATGATCTTCCGCGATCCGCGACGATTCGGCGGCGTGTGGGGGTTTGCGTCGTTCGATCAGTTGCGCGAGCGGCGGTGGGGTGGGCTGGGTCCGGACGCGCTCGAAGTCACCGGTGAGCATCTCTTCGAGCAGACCCGCGGCTCGGCGCGGTCGATCAAGGCCGCGTTGCTTGATCAATCGCTCCTGGCGGGCGTTGGAAACATCTACGCGGATGAGTCGTTGTTTGCGGTTGGGGTTTCTCCCCGGCGGTTGTGCAAGCGAGTGTCACGCGAGCAGTGCGAGCGGCTCGCGCAGGCGATTCGCGTGATTCTGGCGGCGGCGATTGCGTCGGGGGGCAGCACGCTGCGCGACTATGTCGATGCCGATGGCAAGCAGGGTGCTTCGCAGTTTGCGCACAAGGTGTATGGGCGGAGTGGAGAGGCGTGCGCGGCGTGCGGTGGCGTGCTGCGGACCGCGACGATCGCGCAGCGGACGACGGTGTGGTGTCCGACGTGCCAGAAGTAGTGGGGGATTCAAGAGCTTTCGTGCGGTGTGCATCGAGCGGGCCCGTCGCTTGCGCTCCGGGGTGTTCAGGCTCGTTGCAGGCGATCCAGATCGCGGGCATCACGTTCGCTTCGGTCCACCACCGCCGCGACGTCGGCGTCGGTCATCCAGGGCAGTTGCGACATCTTCTCGCGGAGGGCATTTGGGAAGGGCTTGCCCAGGCGTTCGTGCGCGGGGCGACTGCGCCAGATGCGGTGCATCCAGAAGTACTGATTTGGCGCGCGCCGCACCATCATTTCCATCGCGCGACGGTATCGCGCGGTGATGTAGTACAGCGGATCGGGCTGACTGTTCCAATCTTCGGGTCCGAAGGTGTCGGTGACTTCCACGGCGTACCGCAGTTCGTTTCGCGGGTCTTGCAGACGCGCGATCTCTCGATGCCCGGCGAGGGTCTGCTCCCACGGGCCGGTTGGCGATGGGTCGCCCGATTCGAGCCGGCGAGCCACGCCGCATGCGATGGTCGCGCCGAAACGCATTGCGAGCAGGCCGATCATTTTGTATGTGCTGGTGAGTCGTCCGAAAAAGGGCGTGAAGACGCCCCGGTCGCCGCCTGATTGATCGGCGACGAGGCCGACGGGAAAGCCGGCCTCCATCGCTGTGGGCATGCCCCTTGCCGCGCCGAATTTGGACATGAGGCGCAGACCCTTGGACTCACGGCTTTGCTTGATCCACGCGTCCATGCCGCGAAGGTCGAGGGGGCGGTAGACCGCGCACATTTCAAAGCCCAGCATGGAGACGGCGTACCCCACCAGCTCCCAGTTGCCGATGTGGCCTGAAATCAGGATCGTGGGGCGATTTGCGAGCAGGCTCGCGAGGGGCTTACGCAGGTCGGTGAAGATCAGGTGCTTGTGCACGGCGTCGGCGGTCAGCAGGCGGGGCGTGTAGACGAACTCGACCCCCAGTTGCAGCAGGTGTCGGTGGCAACCGACAGCGCAGGCGTGCAGTTGGTCCTGGCTCCACTGCGGGTACGCATCGCGCAGATTGTCGAGGGCGCGCTTGTAGTGCTTTCGGTCGAGCTTGATGTAGAGGCTGTTGAGCGCGTCGGCCGCGCGCATGGCGCGTTCGTAGCCCATGGCGCCGACGGGCAGCATCCCAAGGCGCGCGATGGTTGAGAGCGGCGCGTCGATCAAGGGATGGAACTTGGGCTTGCGGGTACTCATCGAAAGGGTTGCGTGATCAGTTGAAGAGCCGGTCCCACGAGGTCGAGAGGCCGATGCTGAACATCACGCCGTCGCTGGAGGGGTTGTCGTCATCGCCAAAGATGCGGGCGTTGGAGATGTGGGACCAGCGGAAACCTGCGATGAGTCGCCAGTCGTCGCTGACTTGATACGTGAGGCCCGTGCCGGCGCGGGGCGTGAAGTTGAAACTGGTGCCGTCCTGCGGGATGTCGTCGGCGGAGAGCATCACGCCGATGCCTATGTCGATGTACCAGGACCAGTCGCGGGCGTCGTCGAGCGCGAAGTGGCGGCGGAAGACCAGCATGGGGTTGATGCCGATCTGGTCCTCGCCTGGCATGTCAAACTCGCGGATCGCGAGTTCGAGCATGAACTCAACGTCACGATCCACGAAGTACGAATACGCGGCGGTGACATTGATGTCGCTGAGTTCGTCCCAGTCGGTGGAGGTGCCGGCGCCGAGCGTGAGCCAGGCGGTGTCGGCTTGGCCCCACTTGGAAGCCCGAGACCGCACCAGCGCGTCGCCGACATCAAGGCCGGGCGCGTTCTCAAGCGATGCCGGGTCGGTGTTCGCTGTGGCTGCGGTTTCAGGCGGCGAGAAGTCCAGTCGTGCTTCGCTGGCGTGGGCAGCGCTGAACGAACCGCACACGCACGCCACCGCCGCGATTGTCGTCATGTTCATGGTTGCACCACGCACCGTTCGCATGCGCGAGGATAGGGGTGTGGAGGCGGTTGGAAACTCGGCAGGGGCTAGAAGCCGCTGCGACTCACGGGCGGGACGCCCGTGCCACTTCGGGCTTGGCCCGAATCAAGAGTGGGAACGCACGACTTCGGCCATGATTGCGGTTGCCCGGTCGATCATTGACGTGTCGACTTCGAGGTTGGTGACGGCTCGCACGCGTCGGGCAGCGGTGGGCAGCATCCAGACGCCTCGCTCGTGCAGGGCCTTGCAGAAGGCCGCGGCGTCGCAGCGGAGGGCTGGGGCGAGGTCAAAGAGCACGAGGTTGGTTTCGACACGCGGGCCGCCGCCGGTGTCGGCGATGGACAAGCCGGGAATCCCGCCCAGCGCCCTGGCGAAGCGCTGCGCGTTGGCATGGTCGTCCTTGAGGCGTTCGATGTGGTGTTCCATCGCAAAGAGGCACGCGGCGGCGAGCAGGCCGGATTGTCGCATGGCCCCGCCGAAGAGCTTGCGATATCTGCGGACGCGATGGATTGCGGCGGCGTCGCCAGCGGTGATGGAACCAACGGGGGCGCCTAGTCCCTTGCTGAAACAGCAGGCAATCGTGTCAAAGTGCTCGGCGTAGTCGCGGATGGAGAGGCCGCTGAAGGCGCAGGCGTTCCACAGGCGGGCCCCGTCCAGATGCGTACGCAGTCCCGCCTCGCGAGCCGCCGATGTGACGCTGCGGACGTCTTCAATCGCCCACACGCTGCCACCGCCACGATTGTGCGTGTTCTCGACGACGAGCAGGCGGCTTCGCGCAAAGTGTGGGTTGTCGGGGCGGATGGCGTCGCGGACTTGGAGCGCGGTGAACGTGCCGCGCGGGCCTTGCAGGGCACGCACCATGCACCCCGAAAGCGCGGCGGGCCCGCCGCCTTCGTAGTTGATGATGTGGCTGCCTTCGTGCGCGATGATCTCGTCGCCCGGCTCGGTGTGGGCCCGGATGGCGACTTGATTGGCCATCGTGCCGCTGGGGACAAAGCAGGCGGCTTGCTTGCCCGCGAGCGCGGCGAAGCGGTCCTCGAGTTCCTTCACGGTGGGATCATCGCCTAGTACGTCATCGCCCACGATGGCCCGCGCGATGGCCTCTCGCATGGCGGGCGTGGGCTTGGTGACGGTGTCGGAACGCAGATCGATGATGGCCATGTCGGGAGGTTAGCGATGGTGCTGGTCCGGGCGTCCTCGCGGGCGGCACCTACGATGGTGCAACGATGAGCAAGTCCGACAAAACCCCCGACAAGAATCCCGACAAGAACCCGGACAGAAATGCCGACAAGCCCGACGCCGGGTCGAAGAAGACGGGGCGCGGCCTCGAAGTGATCGACCCGCTGGGCAAGCGCGTCCTGATCCGCAAGGACGATGACAAGAAGCAGACGAAGGCCGGCATCCACCTGCCCGACAAGATCGAGATTCCGACGCTGACCGGGCGTGTGCTGGCGATCTCCACGGAGATCGAAAAGGACAGCAACTATCCGCTGGAGCGGTATGACCGTGTGCTGTTTCATCCCAAGCACGCGGTGCCGGTGGACTTTGAGGGGGACAACCGGCTGTTTGTGGTGCCGGTCGAGGATGTGGTTGCGGTGTTTCGGCGTGAGAGCGGTGAGGCGTGAGCGCGGGCGCGGGCAAACCTGGCGGTGTGCAAGCGAGCGGTGGCGGCGGCGAACTGCGGTTGCCTGATCCGCCAGTGCCCAACGGTCGGACACTTTCGATTCGCGTGCCGGGTTCCAAGAGTTTGACGAACCGCGCGCTGCTGCTCGCGGCGTTGGCGGAGGGCGAGTCGGTGCTGCGCGATGCGCTCATCGACGCGGATGACGCTCGGCGGATGATCGAGGCGCTGCGGCAGCTTGGGGCGGGCATTGATGTTGATGAGGCGGCCCGCGTGGTCCGCGTGCGGGGCGTGGGCGGGCGATGGCGTGTGCCCAGCGAGGGCGTGACGCTCAACCTCAACAACGCGGGCACGGCGACGCGATTTCTGGCGGCGAGCGTGCTGGCGAGCCCAGCGCCGATCACGATTGACGGCAACGCGCGGATGCGCGAGCGGCCGATTCGTGAGCTGACGGACGTGCTGGCGATGCTGGGCTGCGGCGTGGAGTTTCTGGGCAGTGCGAGTTGCCCGCCTGTGCGGTTGACGCCGCCCCCCGCCGCCAGTGCGCAAGGCGCGGGGCATTCCGCGCAGTTTGGCACGACGCAGTCGGGGCAGTTCATCAGCGCGTTGCTGTTGATGGGGCCATTCGTCGCGGAAGGGCGGGGCGTCACGCTGCGTCTGACCGGGGAGGTGACGAGCGCGTCGTATGTGCGGATGACGCTGGGTTTGCTCGCGCGGCTGGGGGCGTCGGTACAGACCAGCGAGGATCTGAGCCTGATTCGCGTGTCGGCTGGTGAGGGTGGGCGAGGCGCTCTGCCCGACGGATTTGATCTTGCGATTGAGCCCGATGCGAGCAGCGCGACGTACTTTGCGGGCGCTGCCGCGTTGCTGCCTGGCCTGACGGTGCGGCTGGAGGGGCTCTCGGCGCGGTCGTTGCAAGGCGATGCGATGTTCGCGCAGACGCTCGCGCGGATGGGTGTGCCGGTGCTGATGGAAGACGATGCGATTCTTGTGGGCGGGGCGAGCTGGGACGGGCGGCTGTCGCCGATTTTGGCCGACATGAGCGACATGCCGGACGCGGCGATGACGCTGGCGAGCGTTGCGGCTTTTTCGAGCGTGCCCGGGGGCGGGGCTGGAGGCGGTGCGAGCGGCGCAACCTCGATCTTGAGAGGCCTTCGCACGTTGCGAGTCAAGGAGACCGATCGCATCGCGGCGATGCAGGCGGAACTTGCGAAGATCGGCGTACGGATTGAGACGAATGTGGGGGGCGATCCAGGGAGCATCACGATCACGCCGCCGGAAGGGGGCGTGGCGTGCGATGCGGGCGTTGCGCCGGTGCAGTTCGCGACGTACGACGATCATCGCATGGCGATGTCGCTGGCGCTGGTGGGGCTGAGGCGGCCGAACGTGGTGATTCAAGACCCGGCGTGCGTGGGGAAGACCTACGCGGGGTTTTGGGGGGATTGGACGACGCTGTACTAAGGTCCGTTGGCCGATTGCGTACGGTTCGCGGTTGAGCACACGCTCGCCGTCGATGCTTCCTGACGGTCGCGTTTCGTGAGGCGCCATGCGACACATCTCCATCATCACCACCGGCGGCACCATCGAGAAGACCTATGACGAGGCGACGGGCTCGCTCGAGAATCGTCGCAGCATTCTGGATCGGATGCTCCGGCGACTGAGACTGTCCGACACGCGGGCGAACGTCATCGAGTTGATGAGCAAGGACAGCCTGCTGATGACCGACGAGGATCGCACGACCATCGCCGAGGCCGTCGAGGTCGGTCTTCGCTCCACGCCCAACGGCGTCATCGTGTTGCATGGCACGGACACACTGCACCTGACTGGCGAACATCTTTTCAAGCGGTTTGCGAATCCGCCCAATGTGCTCGCCGCGCCGATTATCCTGACGGGCGCGATGCGACCGTTTGAGATGCGGGCGAGTGATGCGTTGCAGAACCTGACTGAGGCGTTGTTCGCCTCGGGCGTGCTGTCTCCCGGCGTGTATTGCGTTGCCCATGGGCGGGCGCTGATGTTTCCGGGCGTGGTCAAGGATCGCAGCAAGGGCTGCTTCGTGAAGATCTGAAGGCGAGGGACGAGGCCGAACTCGCTGGCGAGCAGCGGCGTAACCGGCTTTCGTCTGTGGCTTTCTGCGTCGCTCGCGCGTCTGAATTGCATCCGAATTCGCGTCCTGTTCGCACTCTCTTCGCATGGCCGTGTTTCTTCTGATTGTCTCCGCGTTTCCGCTCGCGTCCATCGTGTGGTGGCTGTGGGCCGATGCGAGATTGCGCAGGCTTGATCTGGCACCGCGCACCCGACGGGTGCTCCGCATCGGGCTCGCGGCGTTCATCACTTTGCACGTGCTTGGGTTCGTCTGGCTCTTCGGCGGGCGGCTGGGCGGACTGGGCGTGACCGCGCCGCGCGACTTGCTGCTTACGACCTATGTCTGGCACATCGTGGTGCTGCCGATCGCGGTGGTGATGACGATTCTCCTGCTGCTCGGTGAGCGCGTCGCACGCGTCGTGACACCGAAGCAGCAAACCAGTGCACCAACCGAGTCCTCGGATGTGGCGGAAGGCTCCTTGGCATCTGCAGCGCTGGCATCCGCCGCGGCGAAGTCGTCCGCAACGCTGGGCCCCGCGCTTTCGCGCCGCCAACTCCTCACCGGTGCGGCGTTGGGAGCGCCCGTCTTCCTGCAAGGAGCAGGCGTTGCCAAAGCGTCGCTCGAACTCAACGAGTTCCGCGTGCGCGACATCACTGTCAAGCTGCCCGATCTTCCTCGCGCTCTCGAGGGCTTCACGATCGCGCACGTCTCAGACACGCATGTGGGACGCTTCACCAACGGTCGCAAGTTGGATGAGATTGCCGACGCGGTCAACCAGATGAAGGCCGATCTCGTCGCCGTGACGGGCGATCTGATCGACTACAACCTTGCCGATCTGCCCGCTGCGGCTCGCATGCTCGGTCGCTTCGAATCGCGTCTGGGCACGTTCATCTGCGAGGGCAACCACGATTTGTTCCAGGGACGCGAGGGCTTCGAACAGGGCCTGCGCGATGCCGGGCTGCGGCTGCTGCAGAACGACGTGGCGGACATTCCCGTGGGCGATCAGACGTTGCAACTCGCGGGGATCATCTGGGCCCAGCGTCGCAACGCGATGTTTGAGGAGCAGGTGGAGCGCGTGGCCAAGCTCGTCAAGCCCGGCGCGTTCCCGATCATGCTCGCCCACCATCCCCACGCCTTCGACCCCGCCGCCGCTGCGGGCTTCCGCCTCACGCTCGCCGGCCACACCCACGGCGGGCAGGTCAATATCGTCGAGGGCTGGGGCCCTGCCTCCGCTTCGTACAAGTACCTGACAGGGCTGTACACGCAAGCAGGGTTGAATGGGTTGCCCACCGCCTGCATCGTGAGCAACGGGGCGGGGAACTGGTTCCCGCTGCGGCTGGCGGCCCCGGCGGAGATCATCCGCGTGGTGTTTGCCCGGGCCTGAAATGTGCTGGAATTCGACATGACTTGCAAGCGGCCACCAAGGGGTCCCAAACAGCCTTGGGACGTGACCCCACGCGATTGCGTGTCGCTGCCGCAACGCGCACGTATGGGGTGCGTACCACTCGTGGATCGTTCGATTTCGTCTGATCGTGGCACCATTTGACGTCGGAGGGCTTTTCATGCTGACCAAGTTGCTTTCGACCGCGTTTGGTTCGTTCCGGGGCTGGATCGCACTGGTGGCGGTGGTGTGCGTTCTAGCGAGCGCGAGGTCCGCTCAGGCCCAGGGCAGTCCGCTTGGCCTTGCCGTGCGGATCATCCCGGCCAATGCCCTCGAGGGATTCAGTGATTCGCTGGGGCTTGATGCCGACCAGCGCGAGATCCTCAAACAGTTGCACCAGGGCTATCGCTCCGCCCGTGTGAAGGCTCAGCAGGAGGCCAAGGCCCAGCAGGAGGAGTTTCAGGAGTCGATGCGGAACATGGACTGGTCCAAGCCCGATGAGGCCCAGGCCAAGATGCGGGAACAGATGAAGAAGATGGGGGAACTCCAGAAGAAGGCCGAGGAGGGGCTTCTCAAGGCGGAGAAGGCGTTCTTTGACGACGTTCGCGCGGTCCTGAATCCGGAGCAGGATGCTCGCTGGGAGAAGGGCCAGCGCTGGATGCGGCGGTTTGACGCGTCTCGATTCGGCGTGATGGCGGGATCGATGGCGGACGTCACCGAACTTGCAAAGGACGCCGGGATTGAACGCACGGGCGAGGTGGGGGCGTTGCTGGATCGATACGAGGAAGAAGTGGACGTCGCGATCCAGGGCTGGCGTGGCTCGCTGGAATCGATTTCTGGCGCGATGTCTGCAGCGATGGAAGACCCGATGAGCGCTGAGGAGAAGGTGGGCAAGTTCATCGAGGACCTGTTCACGAACTCGCACAAGGTGCGAGAGGTCAACCGGCGAACGGTGCGGCAACTCAAGGACCTTGCGGGCGAGGAGAAGGGGGCCAAGGTGCAGGAGGCGTTCCTCGCCAAGAGCTATCCGCTCGTGTATGGCCAGCGGCGCGTGGACAAGATCATGGGGCCGTTCCTTGAAGGGGGCGACCGGTTCGAGGCCCTGCCCAACGAGCAACGCAACGAGGTCAAGATCCTCGGCGAGTCTCATCATCGCGACATGGCGATCATCCGGGGCAATCTGGCTCGCGGGATCGACGAGGAGCAGGAGAAGGTTCTCAAGAACGCGCGTGCCATGATGGGGGGGCCCATTGTCGAGGATGGCTCGCTCTTCAAGGCCTCAAGAGTGTCGCGCGATGAACTCGAAGCCAAGACCTTGGACCGCCTCAAGGCCATTGTGGGCGAACCGGCGTTCGAAGACGCCAAGAAGGGCACCAAGGCCGATCCGACGGGCGAGGACGACGAACTGATCGGCAACTTTGATTGGCTTGAAGAGGAAGAGGCTGAGCCAGAGTGATTCGCCGCGACGTTCGACCGTCCTGACGAGACCCCGTCTACTCCTGCTCTGCCGGCTCCGCGTCTTCCACCACAGCTGGCGGCGGGCGCGTCGCTAACTCGATCGCGTCGTGGGCTAGCAGCGCGGCGTGCGACTCCTGGGGCGGAGTCTTGGGATCGGCCCGCAGGCCTGCCAACACGGGCATCGCGGGGGGGTAGGCCGCTGAGCCGAGAGCTCGGATGACCAGCAGGCGGGCTTTAGGATCGCGTTCGGTCGCCAGATGCTCAAGCAGAGCCTTGGCGGACTGGGGTGTTCCCGTGCGTGCCGCGTCCAGGATCGCCACCCGTCGGACTGCGGGGGCGGCGTCTCGCAGGCGGGCGGGCCAGTCGGCCGAGCTCGCGGCGGGGGTCGAGCCGATCGCTCGAGGGGTGGGGGAGTTGGAAGTCGCGCCCATTGCTGCAGCGTAGCGAAACGCCCGGCCCGTGGCTTGCGAAGAAACCCTCACTTCCGCCCGCTCCCGTTTGGGAGACTCGATGCAGGCTGCGCGATCGCGCAGCCTTGACTTCGTTTCCGGGTGGTTGGTGCCGTTTTGTGCGCTGCGCCGATGATCGGATGATCGCCCGCAGGGCTTGTCGTTCGCCCTGTCTGCCCAAGTTGGTTGCCAAAGGAGACGTGACGTGATGCACTGGAAGTCGAAAACCGCCCGTGGAATGAACCTGGTTGCCCTGCCGGTCTGCTGCGGAGCCCTGTGGCTCGCGGCGGGCGGGCTGACGGCGGTCTGGACGTCCGTCGCCATCGCGCAAGACGCGGCGGCCAAGCCCGAGGAGAAGGAAAAGCCCGAGTTCAAGCCGTGGGCCGAGGTGTCCAAGGGCTTTGAGAAGATCGACTCGATCAACGGCGACAAGAGCTTCTACACGCTCTGGCGCAAGAGCAAGGACGGCTCGCTGCTGGCGGAACTGCCCCGCGGGTTTGAGGGCCAGCGGCACTTCATCGCGCTCACCATCGCGAGCGGCGAGGAATACGCGGGCCTGCAGTTTGGCGAGATGTACGCGTATTGGAAGCGAGTCGACGACCGCATGCTGCTGATCGAGCCCAACGTCGAGGTCCGCTCGACGGGCGATCAGGAAAGCAAGTCCAGCGTCAAGAACCTGTTCACCGATCGCGTCATCATCGACGTGCCGATCATCACGATGGGCCCCAGCGGCACGCCCGTGATCGACATGAAGGACCTGTTCGTCAACCGCGCCGGCACGTTCTTCGGCGGCTCGGTCAACGGCGCCAACACCCGCGTCGCGGTGCTCAAGAAGGCCAAGCCCTTCGAGGAGAACATCGAAATCGCCTACGAAATGCCCACTCGCGGCGGGCGCCTGCAGGAATTCCACTACAGCATCTCGCTGATCCCCGACAACACCGGCTACAAGCCGCGCGAGGCCGACACCCGCGTGGGCTACTTCACGACCGTCTACCGCGACTTGGGCAAGTTCAAGGACCAGGAAAAGTGGATCCGCTACATCAACCGCTGGCACGTCGAGAAGCGCGACCCCAGCATGGCTCTCAGCCCCCCCAAGAAGCCCATCGTGTTCTACATCGACGCCACCACGCCCGTGCGCTACCGCCAGGCCGTGCGGCAGGGCGTGCTGGAGTGGAACAAGGCGTTCGAGGCCATCGGCATCGCCAACGCCATCGAGGTTTACCAACAGGACGAGCTCACGGGCGAGCACATGGACAAGGACCCGGAGAACGTCAAGTACAACTTCATTCGCTGGCTGTCCAACGACATCGGCACCGCCATCGGGCCCAGCCGCGTACACCCGCTGACTGGCCAGATCCTCGACGCAGACGTGGTCCTGACCGACGGCTGGATCCGGTACTTCTGGGCCCAGTTCAACGAGATCATGCCCGAACTCGCGATGGAAGGCATGAGCCCCGAGACCCTCGCGTGGCTTGAGACGCGTCCCAACTGGGACCCGCGCGTGCTGCTGGCTGACCCCGCCCAGCGCCCCAGCATCATCGCGAACCGCGCTCGCAAGGGCATCACCGCCTGGGGCGGGCACGCCATCGCCATGGGCGACCCTGCGCACGCCAGCGACCTGCTGGGCCCGGACATGGGCCGCATCATGGGCACGCGCGAGTACGACGGCCTCGTCAACCGGACCAGCCAGGTCAACGGCTTGTGCATGGCGGCCAAGGGCAAGGCCTTTGACATGGCGGTGATCCAACTGACCGCCGAGATGCTCGCGGGCGCTGAAAGCAGCCTTGCGACCTTGGACGACGAGCCCAAGGACGGCGAGAAGAAGGATGACAAGGACGACAAGAAGCCCAAGAAGAAGGCCGCGCCCGAGATTGACGGCATTCCCGATTGGTTCGTGGTGCCGCTGCTGGCCGACCTGGTCAGCCACGAAGTAGGCCACACCTTGGGCCTGCGCCACAACTTCAAGGCGAGCACCCAGTACACCCTCGCCGAAATCAACAGCTCCGCCGTGAAGGGTCAGAAGCCCCTTGCCGCCAGCGTGATGGACTACATCGGGCCCAACCTCGCCGTCGAGAACGGCAAGCTCGTGGGCGACGTCGCAATGGCGGGCATCGGCGTCTACGACATGTGGGCCATCGAGTATGGCTACACGTTTGGCGACACCAAGGACGTGCTCAAGCGCGTGGGCGAGCCGGGCCTTGATTACGCCACCGACGAAGACACCAGCGGGCCCGACCCTCGCGCCCGCCGGTATGACTTCGCGAAGGACCCGCTTTCCTGGGCCAAGCAGCGGATGGAACTGGCAACGTACCACCGCGGTCGCCTGGTCGACAAGTTCGTCAAGGACGGCGAATCCTGGAGCAAGGCTCGCCGCGGCTACACCATCACCTTGGGCCTCCAGACCGGTGCGCTCTCGATGATGGCCAACTGGATCGGCGGCGTGTATGTCAACCGCGACAAGAAGGGCGATCCGGGCAACCGCCTGCCGCTCGAAGTTGTGTCTGCCAAGGACCAGCGCGATGCGCTCAAGTGGGTCATCGACAACAGCTTCAACGACGAAGCCTTCGGTCTCACGCCTGAGTTGCTGCAGTACCTCAGCAGCGACAAGTGGCTGGACGGCGGCGGCTTTGGCGAGGCGATGCAGGAGAACGCCTGGCCCGTCCACGACCGCATCGGCGGGATTCAGGCCAGCGTCATGACCATGCTGCTTAACCCCACGACCGTGCGGCGCGTCTACGACAATGAGTATCGCATCCCCAGCGGCGAGGACGCGTTCACGCTGCCCGAGCTCATGGGCACGATCCACGACGCCGTGTGGAAGGAACTTGAGAAGAGCCCCAGCGGCGCGAGCACCCGCAAGCCCTACATCAGCAGCTTGCGCCGCAACCTCCAGCATGAGTACATCGAGCGGCTGATCGACCTCACCCTGCCCGCCAACATCTCGGGCGAAGCGGGCAAGGCCGTCAGCAACCTCGCGACCACCCGCCTGCGGGGCCTCAAGGACCGCATCGAAGCGATCATCGGCAAGGATGGCAAGGACAAGAGCGGCCTCGACGACTACTCCTACGCCCATCTCGCCGAGGCCCGCATCCGCATCGAAAAGGCTCTCGACGCCCAGTACATCTACAACACCCAAGACATCGGCGGCGGCGGCTTCGGCGGCTTCTGGTTCCGCCCGACGGAACAGGCCGTGCCGAACCGCGAGTAAACCCTGCGGAACGCGCCCGTCAGAACGCGTCGTACGCCAACAACCTTGATTCGCAACAAGCGGCCCCACCATCGGGGCCGTTTTTCGATGCGCGCGAGGCGTTGCGGTGAATCGACTTCAGCACAGAGACACAGAGATCAGGAGGAAGAGGAGAGGAGAAGAATGAGTGCTTCTCAATCAGGCTCTCTCTCTTCCTTCTCCAAGTCTCTGTGTCTCTGTGCTGAAATGGATCGACCAAGTCGCGCGATCTTTCGGCACCTATCGCGCCGCCAGCAGCTCCCTCGCCCGCTGCCGCCCCAGCGACACCGCCGTCGGCACCGCCGCGCCCACGCACATCACCAGCACGAACGCCCAGCCGATGGCGATCGCCAGCACGGGCGGCTTGACGCGCAGATCTATGCCCCAGATGTGCGCGTTGAGCGTGATGCCGCCGAAAGCGCCTTGCAGGCCCATGACCGTGCCCAGTATGCACGCGGCCAACGCGATAATGATCGCCTCGGCGAGGATCAGCCGCGTGAGCGTGTTGGGCAGGGCGCCAAGCGCCCGCAGCACGCCGAATTCGTAGCGCCGCGCGTGCACGCCTGCGATGACAAGGTTGGCAACGCCAAAGCACGCCACCAGCATCGCGAAGACGCCGATAGCGCTCGTGATCTTGAGCGTGGTGTCCATGAAGCCCATGATCGTGTTCTTGATCTGCCGCCCGCTGCCGGCGTTGAGCAGGCCGAAGGGCTGCAGCTTCTCGCGAATCTGTCGCATGGCGGCTTCGTCGTCCTTGTCGTCGCTCGCCGTCATCGAGAACTGGATCAGCCCGATCGAATCAGCGCCGAACTTGTCCTTGAGGTCGCGCCGACTGCCAAAGACCGCGTGCACGCGCTGCTCGGTTGCGAAGTCTTCCGACACGTCGAAGAAGTTGTTGGCGACCTCGAGCCCCGGGCTGCTGACCACGCCCACGACCTCGAAGCGATGCTCCTTGCCCGCATCGTCCCAGCAGACAAACTCGCTTCCCAAGCCCATCTTGCGGGCGATGAAGAACTCCCGCGCCACGATCACCGCGCCGCCCGCCTCCAGCCTCGCCCGCGCCGACTTCTCATCCCCCTGAATCCACGTGATCGTGCTCATGCGGAAGAACGACTCGGGATCAAACGCCACGAAGAACGTCTTGACCCGCGTCAGGCCGCGCACGCCGAACGCTTCCGTCTCCACCGGGTGCAAACTGATCGCGCACGTGTCCGTGATGAAGGGCAACTCGCGCAGCGCGGCTTCGGCTTCGGGAGGCATCGCCAGTCCCGCCGCGAATCCATCTGGGAACTGGATCCGATCGATCCAGTCTCGCATCGCCGCGCCGCCTTGTGTCCAGATCGCCACCATGAGCGCGAGGCCGGCCATCATCGCGCCACTCGTAAACCCGAACCGAAACGGCGTGGCCCGCACGCTTCGCTCGAGCAGCTTGGGCGGCAGGGACAAAGCCCGTTCGAGCAGTGGGGCACTCACCTTCGCCACAATCAACGCCACCGGCACGCCCAGCAGGAAGTACCCGAGCATGAGCGCGGGGAGGCCCATCGTGACGTATGCGTAGAAGACGTGATCGGGATTCGAAAGCAGCGTGAAGATACTCAGATGAATCAACGCGCCCGCCAGCCCGCACGCGCTCACGATGCCGATCGTGCGAGCCTTCGCCGGCGTCGCCCGTGCCGCCAAGGCCTTGAGCGGCGTCACCCGTGATGCCTGGAACGCCGGCAAAGACGCCCCCACCAGGCCCGCAAAGATCGCCCCGCACGCCGCGATCAGCACGCGATCCCACATCACCACCGGCGGAGCCATCAGCTTGTCCTGATAGTGCGTCAGCATCGCAACGGCGGCGACCACGCCCAAGGGCACGCCAATAGCGCTGCCGATGAGCCCCAGCACGCCGCCCGACATCAGCTGCGACATCGCAAGTTGCCACCGCGAGGCCCCAATGCACCGCAGCATCGCCAGCTCACGCTGCCGCTCCACGATGCCGACGGAGAGCCCCGTCATGATGATGAATCCCGCGGCGAGAAACGCCATGAGGTTGCCCAGCAGGAAGCCCAGTTCATTGGCGCGAGCGCCCTTGTCAAAGCCGCTGGTGATCTTTTCGCTGGTCTGCGCCAGCGCGCCCTCGGGCAAGCGCGACGACACGGTGTCGACGAACTGCTGAGGCGTCACGCGTGATCCCTTTTCCAGCACGACGTCAATCCGCGTCAACACCCCCGACTGCTTCGACGCTTTCTCCACGCCCGCCACCGTCATGTATCCCCACGGCGCGCCACCCAGCGGCGGCGGCTCTGCGATGCCGACCACCGTGAGTCGGCGGGCCCTTTCGCCGAACCGCACGAGTTCAACCCAGTCGTCGGGACGGGGCGAGCCCTGAGCGTTGAGCCTTGCGGCTTCGGCAGGGTCCGCCACGCTCACGGGTCCGGGATTGTTCCGCGATATCTCGCCCGACCCTCGAGCCAGCAGCGAAAGGCCAATCTGCCCCAGGCCGACGCTCGTGTTCTCCTTCGAAAGCCTCGTCGCCAGCGTCTGATCAAGCACGATCTCATCGGGCGTTTGCGGCATGCGGCCCGAGAGCAGCCGGACGTTCCGCACCTTCGCGTCCAGCGCGGGATCAATGCCCGTCACTCGCGCCGTGATCTGAAAGACCTCAACCGTCAGCCGATGCGTGTCATCGAACGAACCCTCAGGCTTCTTCCACACCGGCTTGCCAAATCGCAGCGACAGCGCGGTCTCCAGGCGAGGCGAAGCTACCGCAACGCCATCCATCCGCTCGATCTCGCGCAGCAATGAAGCGTCAAACGTCTTGCCACTGCCCCGCGCCTGAATCCGCGCATCGGCGTTGCCGACGATCGCCGTGACGCGACCCTCCAGAGCGCTGCGCAAAGACCCCATCGCCACGCTCACCGCGCTCACGAGCAGCGCGGAGAGGGCGATGACGAGCACGAGCAGCAGCGATCTAGTCCGCCGCTGCCACAAGCTGCTGGTAGCGAGTCGCCACGCCGCCCGCATCAAGGCCCTCCAGTTCCACGTCGATCGACGCCTTCATCCGGCCGTCCTGCAGCACGAACACCTTCCGGCAGTACGCCGCCGCGGCGGGCTCGTGCGTGACCATCAGCACGAGCAGATTCTGCTCACGCGCGATCTCGGCGAGCAAGCCCCACAGTTTCGCGCTGCTCGCGGAGTCAAGATTGCCCGTCGGCTCATCCGCGAGCAGCAGCGGCGGCGAGTAGAGCAGCGCCCGCGCGATCGCGACGCGCTGCTGTTCGCCCCCGGAGAGCGCGTCGGGCCGATGCGTCGCCCGCTGGCTGATGCCCAGTCGCTCCAGCAACTCAGCACTCCGCGCCCGCAGTTTGCCAGGCTCATCCCCATCAAGCAAACCGGGCAACTCGATGTTTTCCTGCGCCGTGAGCGTGGGAATCAGGTTGAACTGCTGAAACACGATGCCGATCTGCTTGCGCCGAAAGATCGTCGCCTCACGCTCGCTCAGGCTGTGCAGCGACAGTTCCCCAGACTTGCTTTGGAGCGTGATGGTGCCTTGATCAGGCCGGTCCAGCGTTGCGAGCAGATGGAGCAGCGTGCTCTTGCCGCTGCCGCTCGCGCCCATGATGGCGTAGAAGCCCGGCTGGTCGATGCGAAGGTCCACGCCGCGGAGTGCAGGCACGCTGCCGTCGGCGAGCGGGTAGGACTTGTGCAGGTTGGAGCAGGAGAGGAGCAAAGCGGAAAAACGCAAAGCGAAAATCAGATGGCAAGCGGAATCACACGCGGCCTCGACGATGAGTGCTGATCCAGCGACCTCCTCCGCTTCGCACCCTTCCTTCCCGCAGATGCGACGGAGCCAACCCCACTCCGTCACTCCGTCACTTCGTCACTTCGTCACTTTTCTCTTCCCCCTCCGTGCCTTCCTCAATGGCTCTTCTCGTACGCCGCCGCGTCCAAGCATTCGCCCAGCTTGCCCTTCCCCGTCACCTTCACCTTGATCAGCCACCCCTTGCCATACGGGTCGGTGTTGAGCAGGCTGGGGTCCTTGACGACGCCCGCGTTCACTTCCAGAATCTCGCCGTCGACCATGCAGTAGATGTCGCTGGTGGTCTTGACGCTCTCCACCTCGCCCACGATCTCTCCCGCCTTGAACTTGGTGCCGGGCTTTTTCATTTCGACGTACGTCACGTCCGTCAATTGATCGACGGCGAACTGCGTCAGGCCCAGCGTGAGGGTTTCGCCCTCGCTCTTGTGCCATTCGTGCGAAGCGGAGTAAACACGGTCGTTGGGAGTCGCCATAATTGCTTCCTCGTGTGTGGATGCGACGGTAGGCGAAGTTCCGCGACGTGTGCCGGCACTGTCCGAGAAGCGCACCGCCACGATCGTGTGAACACTCGCGTTTTCGTTGCCCGCAACCGCCCACGTCCACGCGCCACCCGCGGTACACTCCTTCTCCCCCATGATTCTCACCCTCTCGGCACGATGCTTGCGTTCGATGCTCCTGCCGCCCGGCAAGGGCAAGAAGCCGCAACTGGACCTTCTCGACCTGCCCAAGTACACCCGCGAGACCCTCGGCCTCTCGGGTGTCAACTTCTCCACCGACTTGCTCGCTGGCGCAGATCGCGCTCGCCTCGAGGCCATCCGCGAGCGGGCCGACCGCAGCGGCTGTGCATGCCTGCTCCTGGTTGAGATGGACCCGCAGGACTTCGGCTCCACCAACGAAGCCAACGTGGGCGCGGCGACCGAACGCGCCATCCGCGTCGTGCAAGCCGCGCAGATCCTCGGTTGCTCCGCCGCGAGCATCAAGGTCAAGGCCAGCGACGACGACACGACCCTCGCGCGGGCCGCCGCGGCTCTCAAGCCTGTGGTGGAGCGGGCCGAGAAGCTCGATATCAACCTGCTGATCTCGCCCCACACGGGCCTCACCGAGCGCCCCGAGCGCGTGACGGAACTGCTCAAGAAGGTCGGGGGCTTCCGTATCGGCACATACCCCGACTTCGAAACCGCCGCAGCCAGCAAGGATCCTGCGGCGTACCTGCACCGCCTTACGCCCTACGCGACGGCGGTGTGCGCGACGACAGTCCGTCTCATCGACGCAGCCTTGCCGCCCGTGGTCCTCACTCCCCCTTCCAAGGCCCCGCTTATTGACGATCTCGACGACGAGGAACTCGCCCCCGCCCCCGCAAAGGGCAAGGGCAAGAAGGGGGCCAAGGCCGCGAGCCCCGCGCCCGGCGCCGAATCTGATGAAGACGGCAAGGGCAAGAAGGGCAAGGGCAAGAAGGCCGCCGCGCCCACGCCGCCGCCAGCGCCTGAGCCGGAAGAAGACGCCGAACTCGAAGACGCCGAACTGGACGAACTCGAGGCCCTGATCGACGAAGCCATCGCAGAGGAAGAGGGCCCCCAGGTGATCGTGTATCGCCACGAGCCCTACGACCTCTCCGTGATGATCAACGCGATCTCGTCGGTGGGCTACGACGGGCCCCTCTCAATCGACTACCGCGGCAAGGACGACGTGACCCAGGCCATCATCCAGAGCCGGGACACGCTGCTGGGGCTGATTGCTGCGGCGAAGGCGGCGGGGTGAGCTTGAGGCGGTGAAACGGTGATCCGGTGAGAAGAAGCACACAGTGCGTTTTCACTGTCTCACCGGATCACCGTATTAGTTCATACGCATTGTCCCGACCCCTCCAACAATCCTTCATGTCCCGCGCGCTCCCCCAGCCCGCTACGCTGCGTCCCGTCGAAGTCGCCGCACCGGAGCGATTCGCGCACTCGGAGTCCCGCAAGGCCATGTTCCGCCTCGACCAGGACATGATCGTGACGATCGACGGCCCCGCCGCGAGTGGCAAAACGGCCACAGCGGAAGAACTCGCCCGCGTGCTGGGGTTGCAGGTGCTGTCGACGGGAGCGATGTACCGCTGTGCCACCGCCATCGCGATGGAGCACAAGATCGCCCGCGAGCACACCTTCCGGCTGCTTGAGATCGTCCGCAAGAGCCACATGCACTTCAACTGGCACGCGAAGACCGAAGAGGGGCGCCCCAGCCCCGAGATCATCGCTTTCGGCAAGAGCTACGCCAAGCGGATCACGGATGAGGAAGTGACAAGCAACGTCTCGGAGTTTTCCGAAGTGATCCCGCTCCGCGAACTGATGGTCGGCATGCAGCGCGACATCGCCAAGGCCCATCCGCGACTCATCACCGAAGGCCGCGACCAGGGCAGCGTGGTCTTCCCCGACGCCGACGTCAAGTTCTTCCTCTGGGCCTCCCCCCGCGTGCGGGCCGAGCGCCGCCGCCAGCAGTTGCTGGTCAAGAAAGGCATCGATCGCGACTTGGGCGAACTCGAAAAGGAAATCGCCGCTCGGGACGAGAACGACCGCCGCAAGCCCTACGGCGCGCTCGTCCAGCCCGAGGACGCCCTTTCGATCAATTCCGACAAACTCGATCTCGCAGGCGTCGTCGCCCTCATGCGCGACCATGTCCTCGCCAAGGCCCGCGCCTGACCTGGACCAAGGCGTTCTCCTCTTTCTTCCAATCTCTGTGTCTCCGTGCTGAAATCGAACCACCCTGGGCTCGCCTCGCCCCATCTACACTCCCCCCGCATGCTCGAACGGATGCGAAGCAAGCAGCCCGGCGCGTCTCTCAGGTCGATCCTGTTCTATTGCTTCGTCGCCACGTCCTCGCGATGGGCGATGAAGCTCGCCTGGGGTCTCAAGGCGATCCACGTCGAGCGAGTCCCCGCGACCGGGCCGCTCGTTCTGGTCGCCAATCACCAGTCCTACATCGATCCCCCCGCCATCGGCAGCCTGATCCCCACCCGCAACCTCGACTACATCGCGCGTGTGGGCCTCTTCACCTTCAAACCCCTGGGCTGGTTCATCGCCGCTCTCAACTCCATTCCCATCCGCGGCACGGGCGGAGCCGACGCCAGTACCATCCGCGAAGTGGTCGCCCGCCTCAACATGGGCCGGGCCACGCTGATGTTCCCGGAAGGCTCACGCACGTACGACGGCGCGATGCAGGACTTCCAGGCCGGTGTCATGCTGCTGGTACGCAAGGCCAAGTGCCCGGTGCAGCCTGTCGCCATCGCCGGGGCGTTCAAGGCCTGGCCGCGTTCGCGCGCCTTCCCGATGCCCTTCGCCTCGCGCGTCCGCGTGATGTACGGCGAGCCCATCCCCGCCGAGACATTGCTCGCGCTGCCCACGCACGAGGCGATGGCGCTCCTGCGGGAGCGGATCGCAGCGATGCTCACCGAACTGGGCGAGCCCGTCGGCCCGCTTGCAAGCGCCGTTGCAACACCAAAGTCCGAAAGCCCCGCCCCGGCGGAATCCCAGTCCCCCGCCTAAGCCCCCGAGGGCGCGCAACCCCTCGCCACGCCTGTTCTTGCCCGGTTTCCTCGTTCCCCGAGGCAACCCGCGCGGGCGATCGGTCGAAATTGGGGCTACGCTAGCCGCCGGGCAGGGAGTCACCTCCCGGCGTCGTGTCATCAACTCACGGCATGTTTGTTTGGTTTTGGTTAGAGTGCTCGCCCTCGGGCGTGATAATCGGCGACCCCCAAAGTTGGCCTGTCCGGCTGACGCGGCCCGCTGTTTCTCGCTCTTTGGGCAGAGAGACCACGAATTTGGAACCCAAGCGACGTGTGCCGGAATAGGTGAGGCAGGCGAAGCGGCAGGAGGACGGAAGCAGAGGTATGCCGGATCCGGTAGCGTTCTACAAAGCGGGCGACACGGTCGAAGGACTGCGCATTCTCCAGGAACTGGGGCAGGGTGCGGCGTCGACGGTGTACCTCGCGCAGGATCCCAAGATCAAGCAGATCTGGGCTCTCAAGCACGTCCACCGTTCGACGGAAAAGGACGATCGCTTCCTCGAGCAGGCAGTGGGGGAGTACGAGGTCGCCAGCAAGCTCGACCACGAAGCCATCCGCAAGATTCCCAAGATCTACAAGACCCGCGCCAAGCTCTTCACGCTGCTGACCGACGTCATGCTCGTGATGGAGTTCACCGACGGCGTCTCGATGGACAAGCGCCGCCCCAAGACGTACGAAGAAGCCGTCGAGATCTTCCACCAGGTCGCCAGCGCGATGAAGCACATGCACGAGCGCGGCTTCGTCCACGCCGACATGAAGCCCAACAACGTGATGGTTTCGCCGGGCCCGGTTGCCAAGATCATCGACCTGGGCCAGTCCTGTGCGATCAACGCTCTCAAAGAACGCATCCAGGGCACGCCCGACTACATGGCGCCCGAGCAGTCCGTCAAGAATCAGCCGATCACGCCTCTGACGGATATCTACAACCTCGGCGCGACGATGTACTGGGTCCTCACCAAGCGGGCCGTGCCAACCGCCATGAACCAGTCCAGCGAGAACTCGCTGCTGGGCAAGATGGATGTGTCCATGATTCCCAAGCCGCCCGCGGTGTCGGAGCTGGACCCCAATTGCCATCCCAAGCTCAACGAGCTCATCATGCACTGCGTGGAGCTTGACCCCAACGACCGCCCCGAGAGCATGGGCTACGTCTGTGACCGCCTGCAACTGATCCTCGGGATGCTGCGGGCCGCCCGCTCCAAGGGCGGCCAGACCGCTGGTTCGCTCATGGATCCCGGCGCAAGCCGGGCCGATTCCCGCGCTGGCTCAAGTTCCGCCGTCAAGCCCGACTCCAACAGCGCCAGCACCAGCGTGCTGGGTGTCCGCGTGCCCGAGTCGAAGCAGTAAGCCATTGGCCGCCGATGCGAGTCGCGCCGGCGAACGTCACAAGCCGCGCTTCATGGTTCGAACGTCTGTCCAGGCGGCAAGATCAGCTTGCTGGGGCTCAGGAACGTCAGGTTCCGCATCGATGCTTCGATCTCCGCGTCCGACCACGCGCCTACCTCATCCACCAGGCCGCCGTGCCAGAGCATCGGCTCTGGCCGCGCGCTGAGTTCGTCGCCGAAGCAGATGTGGGTCGGGCGCAGGCCTTGGCTGGAGCGCACCAGCGCCTTGGCGATCACCGTGCCGCCCACTGATGCGAAGAAGGTGTACTCCTGTCCCCTTCGCTTGATGGCGAGGAAGACGGGCGATCCGCGTTGGAAGCAGAAGATCTGGGGCGGCGGTGCCAGCAGCAGCGAGAGTGAGCCGGTGGCGCCCAAGGCGAAGCCGACGCGCGATCCAGGCACGTCGGCCCGCACCCTCACCCAACTGTTGCCATCGCGCAGCGTGCACAGCACTTTGTCCATCGGGCGGCGCGTGTCGGTCACGTCCCACGAGTCGTCGGGAACCTCGCCCGCAAGGATCACCGTCCAGCGCGAGGAACAACTCATCCCTGACACGGACGCGGCTTCGTGCCCCGCTGAGAAAGGACCAACCGGCGGGGGCACGCCCAAGTGTTCGACGAAGCTTGGGCCGCTGGTCACATAGTCGAAAGCCACCAGAAAGTCGCACGGATTGGGTGGTTCGCCCGCATCTCCCGGCCCGCCCGACGGGTTGCGCGAACGAATCCGCAGCCCCAGCCCGAAGGGCGCGCTGGGGCCCTGTTGCACGCGCAGCACTTCGTTGTACCACGTTCGCGCGTCCGTGTCGAGCGTGATGGGATACCACCCGCGCACCGGATCGCCCACGATTGGCAGCGAGCCCATCATGAACTGCTCGCGTCCGCGAGCGATCATGCCCTGGGGCGTGTCCTGCGGGTTGGTCGCGCTGGGAAACGCGCCCAGCGCAAGCCGCAGCGCGAGGCCCGACGAGATCGGCTGCTGCCCCTCCCGCCACGCCAGCGGATACACCCACATCCGCGCCTTGATCTGCGCGTTGGCGGGAATCGAGCTGTCAGGTGTGAGCCGCCACACTCCAAGATCGTGCTCGCCCGTCCCCTCCGGTACCGTGCATCGAAACGCCGGCCCGAAGCAGGGCGGGCGAGGGAACTCCGCGCTGAATTGATCAAACACCGACACGCTGTTGGCGGAAGAGACCGTTCCCGCAGCGGGGCCCTGCACTTCTCCAAGTTGATTGACACCTCCGCACCCGATCGCAAGCGGGCGTTGCGCGGTGGTGTTCGGTATCGAGATTGCGCGGACGCCAAGGGCTTGCGACGAACTCGAGCCGATGATGATCTTGTCGCCGAAGAAGACCGCTGGGTTGGTGCCAGGCGTGGCATTCGCGAAGCAAGGCGCCCACAACTCGCCGTTGGGCGAGAAGAGCACGCGTCCGATGTCCGCGCGCGAGCCCCAGGCAACCTGCGAGCCCCCGCCCATCTGGGCCGCAAAGGGCCCGCCCGCCGCCTGATCCTTGCAGTCGGCGAAGAACGCGTTGTACGTGTACTCCGCGGAGAACATCGGGCTGGGGCGAAGGTACGACGCGGTGGAGGGGCCCCAGAGCCTTCGGAAGTTCATCTTGGCGCCGGGCGTCGTGGGCGGGTCCGCCGCGAGTATGCCCAGCGGACACTCGTCCGCGCCGATGATCTGCCCCCGTGGGTTGGCGGGCGTGCCCAGCGGGGCGGAGCCGACGAACTGGTTGCCCTCGCCCGTCGTCGACTGGCCGTCAAATGCGGAGGAGCCATGCGCATCAACGCAAAGCCACTGCTGCGGACTGGTGTACTGGTTCTCGTTCTCGATCGTGCAGCAGATGACGCGGTTGTGCTCGTACACATCGCCCCACGGACAGACCAGGCGCAGGCCCGAGGCGCCCAGCCGTTCGACGTACGGCCCGTGTGCGTGCAAGGCGTACTTGCGAGCGGGCGACACCACGGGCGGCAGTTCCAAAGGCGTGGCGACGTCATGCAGGGTCCATTGCGCTCCCACGCCAGCCCGAGTCGCCCGCATCAGGAAACACCGCCCCCCGTTGGAGGATCGCTCTCGATTGAAGACGCCCGGGCGGTTGCGCACGTAATCGCAGAACGGCAGCCACCCGATCGTGCGCTCCGCGCCAGGGTCCAGCGCACGGAACCCATGCGACATGAAGAGCGCTCCACGGTCGCGCCCAACCTGCGAGTTGGGTGCCTCCCAGTGGACGCGCCAACCGCTCGTCGCGCCGTCGCCCTCCTGCCAGACGCACAGCGCGGTGCTGGATGGCTCCCAGCGGATGATGTGACCATGGACTTGCGGTCGCGCGCCCGTCGCCGAGCCGCTCGCCAGCGACAGCCGCAGGCGAGTGGGATTCGTGGCCCTGTCATATCCCGGTTCGATCACAAACCGCGCGCCGGGAAACTCGTCGAAGTAGACAAGATTGAACGCCTCGGGATTGGGCGACAGCGCGGTGAACGATGGGTGCTCGACGATGAAACGATTGGTGCCCGCCGGCTCCCACACCAACGACGTGAAGTCCTGCGTCTGGCCCAACTCACCCGATGGGCGATAGGCCGAGCAGACCGAAACGACCATGCCGTGCCACACGTGGTATGTGCCCGGCGCATAGGCGACATCGCTGCCGGCCCCTGGCTCGTCCCGCATCAGATCCAGCATCCCTTCCTTCGCGATCGGCACCGCGCCGCTCGTAAAGGGGTTCGCGATCATCTTGGAATGAAGGACCGAGCCGATCTGGTTGCGATAGATGTTCAGCCGCTGCAGTTCCGCGGCGAAGTGCACCAGCAGCGGACTTGTCGAGTCCAGCGCGACACCCCCCGCCGCGACGATGTGAAAGTTGCCCGTGCTGGGAGGCGTCACCGTCTGCACCGTCGGACAGCCGCACAGCAGGCGATTGTGATGCCAGTAACGGGGCTGATCCGGCCCCAGCGGCGCTCCGCCGGGCGACACGCTCGGATACCCCCGTGAAAAGTTGAACGCGAGGCTCGCGTGGGCGACAAAGCCGTTGTCAAACAGGAACGTCTTGCCCACCCTCGCCTCCGCAGTCTCATCAGTGTGGTGACCCGGCGGGACGCGCCAGTTCGTCCCTCCTTGGAGAATACGCCTGGAGCGAGGCGGAACTCAGCACGGCCCCTGGCTGAAAACCCGCAGGAAAGCTTCGATGTCGAGCGGATCGAAGCTCGCGCCGTCGTTGTTGAAGTCCACGTCGCCGCACGTAGCGGTCTCTGGAACGCAAGGCCCCTCGCTGTACACGCTCAGGAGCGCGTCGATGTCCTGCGGATCGAAGATCGAGCCGTCATTGTTGAAGTCAATCGAATCGCAAGGCGGCTCAGGCGGCTGGCATGTGGGCGGCGTCAGCGTCCGCACCCACACCGAGAAGCCGCGAATCCATCCCGCCTCGCCCGCGACGTTGTCCACGATCCGCAAGGTCCACGTGCCCTGCGCGCTCTGTCCGTTGAACGCGCTGAGCGGCTGCTCGGGGCGGTAGGTGTTGCTCCACGGATTCCCCGCCCCGCTGATGCCCGAAATCGCCAGCGCCGCGCTGTCGTCGAACACCGTGTTGCACATGTTGTTGCCCCACCCGCCCCGGCGCGTCGAGAGCGGGATCACCGTGCCGGCCGGGCTGCGCAGTGTCATGGCAAGATCGCCCATGAACCCGTGCTGCAGTCCGACGGTCGTCGCGCCCGCCGAACTCGAACACACCGTGCCGTCAAACGAGAAATTTACGTCCACGATCGGGCCCGTCGTTCCGCTGATGGCGATGGTCGCGCTCGCGCCGGCCTGCAGGTTGTCGGGGATAGCCACGGGCGAGCCCGCGTACACGTACCGCATTAGTTGGCCGGGCCCGCCGGGCGTGCCCGTCGGCAGCGTGATGGGAATCGTCGCCACATGCCCTTGGGAGGACATGAAACTCGCGAGGAGTTGGATAGGTTCGCCGCATGGATGATCAGTTCCAACCAGCAACACAAAGGGCACGTCTCCGGTTGCGATCCCGCCGAATCCCGGCGCATCCGCGTACCAGGCAGTATTCGCCGTCACGCTCACGCTGGGCGTCAGGCTCATCAGCGTGCCCACAAGGTCCGACGCGAACGTCTGTCCGACGTTGCGCACCGCCACGGTCAGATCGATCGTGTTCTCACCCGGCTCGACGACGCCGTTGCCGTTCCCGTTGCCTCTGGAATCGCTTGCGATGGGCGCGCCCGAAAGCTCGAGCGTCACCGGCACGGGCGGAGCGACCACCGTGATCGAGCCTTGATTGACGTTGAAGAAGATGTTGCCCTCCGCCTCGACGCGGATCCGCCCCAGCGTCGTGTTCAGCACCGGCGCAGTCACTGCTTCGAACCCGTCATTGGGCGTCCCACTGGCCAGCACCACGGGCCAGGTCTGGCCCCCGTCCGCGCTGAACAAGATGCGCACCGTGCTGGCATTGATCGGGGCCGACATCGTCCCGGCCACGTGCCACGCCACCGGCTGGCTGCTCCCGCCCGTCCACGCCGCGCCCGCCGAGGGGGCGCTGATCGCAAAGCTCGCCCCCGTGTCCACCGCCGTGATCGTCACATCGTCAAAGCCCGTCGCCCCGCCATCGGGCCGATTGTCCCGCGCCGTCAACCGCCAACGCATCACCCGCGACGTCGTCGGCAACGTCTCCCCCGAGGGCAGCGTGCCCGCCAGCAAGTTCGAAAGTCGCGGCAGCGTCCGCGTCGAATCCAGCCCGGGCGGCCAAACCCGAAACAGCGGGTTCGTGCCCGCGTCCAGCAGCGGCAGGTTCACCGCAGGCCCACCATCGCGCTGCTCCCACGAGAACGTGAGCGAGTCCGCGTCCGGGTCTCCGACATCAATCGGTCGCAATTCAAAGGGCGTGCGGGCTGGAATCACGCGATCGGGCCCCGTCTGCACGATTGGCGGCTGATTGCCCGTCGCCGTGATGTCAGCGCACCCGAGCGTGGTCTCCGCCAGAAACGCGCGGATCTGATCGATGTTCGCCGACGCGAACATCGCGTCTGACTGCACCTGCAGGTTGTTGCTTCCGCACAACCCCGCATAGCCCATGATGGTGCTGCCGCTCGCCGGCTCGTGCGCGATCGAGGGGTCATCGCCCGCCCCTCCCGCGCAGTTGTTGAATGTGTGGCGGGCTCCGAACTGATGCCCGATCTCGTGCGCGACGAAACTCACTGCGAACAAATCGCCAACCGGCGGATCCACCACGCTCACGCCCCGCCCCTTCCCGATCGTCCCGTCGCCCGATGGCCCCTGGCATGCGTTGCCAATGCCCCCGGCGATGCCGCTGTTGGGCCCGCGATGGAACACATGCCCAAGGTCGTAGGCCGCATCTCCCAGCACGCTCGAGAACAACTGCTGCGCCACGTTCATCGTCTGGTTGTTCGCCCCGGGCGTCGCGTACGGATCGGTCGCGGGATTGGTATAGAGCAGTTGATCCGTCCCCGCCGCGAGCACCAGCCGCACGCCCACCTCGCGCTCGTAGATGCCCGTTACGCGGTTCACGACCGTCACCACGCTCGCAAGCGTCTGTGCCACGCTGCCGCCCTGAAACGCGCCATATTCGCCCGTGGTGCTGATGGCCAACGAATACGAGCGCAGCGTCGTGTCCGCATCCGTCGTGTCGCCGGGCCAGAGCGGTTGGTCGTCGCCATTGCCCCAGCCCACGCCCGTGGTCAGGCACCGAAACTCCCGCGCCTCGCCGGCGTCCTCGGACGCGTACGAGAAGTAGTGCAGATCGTCGCCCCGCGTCACCGGATCGATCAAGAACCCGCCCGGCCCCAGCACCTGCGCCCGCAGCCCAGCGGGCGACAGATCGATCCGTACCGTCTGCCCGGGCGTGCTCAGCCCGCGCCCCGCGTACGTCCGAATCATCGCATATCGCGCCGCCAGTTCCGGCGCCATGACCGGTGACTCGAACACTTCGAAGTGCTCAAACCCGCCCTGCGGCGTCGGCAGCGCGAGCACGATGCTCCTGTCCCGATACTGCGGGCTGCCTTCCATAGGCGCATCACGCAGCGCGACCTGCATCGCGCCGACATCCAGCGTCACCGCCTGCCCATCCAGCGGCCGCACCAGCGCAGGGCCCGCGAGCGTCGCGTCGGAGTGCTCCCTGACGATCGTCCATGGTTCGCGAGGTGACCCGCCTCGATCACCACCTTGATCCTGCGCAATCGCCACCAGCGCGCACGCCACCAGCGCGATCGTTCCGATCACGCCGCGCTCTCCCCGCGAGAGTCCCGGACGCACTCGCATCTGCTCGACCTTCTCCGTCCCAACGCACCGCGCGAAGTCTCCGCCGCGACCAATGCACCACGATTGGCGTAAAGAGTCCGCCATCGAACGAACACCAAACCGCCCGTAGGCGCCACCGATACGCAATCATACAGGAAATCGAAGTTCACTGCTAGTCGATTGCCGCGCTCTTCAGCAACTGTTTGCGGAACTTTCAAGCACACTCGAGCGACCCCCAAGGTGTCCCTCGTTTGAGAGACAATTCTCCAAGCTAGCACACGCTCCAGGCCCAAGTTCACGGCGTTATCGAACGTTCCGGGTGACCGCCGCGCCGAAGCGATCCTCATCTTGCTCATCCGCCTTCCCGTCGATTGCTCCGCCGCTCGGGGGCGTTGCTGCCAGCGCGGCGAGCGCCTCGGCGGGTTTGCGAGCCAAAGCGGCAACCTGCTCGGGTTTGCCCAGCATCTTGGCGAGGCATGTGGTCAATCCTTCGGGACCCGTGATGAGTTGCAGATCATGCCTCGGCTGCGCCAGCAACCACGCGCGAAGACCAGGCGTCAGAAACGCGCCCGGGATCGCGTTGTCGCCCTCGCAGAAAATGCGAAAGTGCTTCTCGAACGCTTCATCGCCGATGCTGATGGACTCGGCCCCGAACAAGCCCATGAGCTTGTCGCCCAGATGTTTCTCACGCACATAGATGCGGGGCAGCCCCTTCACGCCCACCGCCGTCGCCGCGGAGTGATAGTGCAGTCGTCGATTCTTCCCCGCACCCGTCGCATAGCGATGCTCGATGACCACCACCGGTAAGCCGTTCACGCTCCCCTCGGCGAACCACTGAATGCCCTTGGGCCCGTCGTTCCACATGTGCTTGCCAAAGGGCGTCGCGATCCGCGACCACACGCGGCTCTTCTCGTCAATCTCCGACTTGTCGATCATCGTGAGGCCGACCACGCCCAACGCGGCACGGATCCCCTCGCGCCGCTGCTTCGCGCCCCACATCGCCAGCACGACCACCAGCACGACAAAGACGGCGACGCCGATGAAGATCAACAGAACTGGCGGCATACGTCCACTCACCTCTCGCTTGCTTCCCCGCCCTCTTGAAGTTCGGCGCCGTGATCAGCTTGCCGCGATCGCCCCGCGAATCCGCGCCAGCGTCGCGAGCAACGCGGGCACCTCCTCCAGCGCCATCATCGTGCTCGCATCGCTCTGGGCCTTGGCGGGCGTGGGGTGACACTCGATGAACACCGCGTGCACGCCCGAAGCCACCGCTGCCTTCGCGAGCAGACTTGCCCGCTCGGGCCGCCCGCCTGTCGTCTCCCCCGCGCCGGGCAGCTGGGTGCTGTGCGTCGCATCAAAGCACACGGGCGGCGGCAAACCCGCGGGATTGTGCGGCAACTTCAGCTCCATCATGTCGCCCAGCCCCAGAAAGTCATTCACCAACCGCCCATAGCCAAACGTCGTGCCCCGCTCCGTCAGCAGGATGTTGGTGCAGCCGGCTTCTTCGAGCTTGCGCACGGGACCGGCCATCTCGTGCGGCGCGAGGAACTGCCCCTTCTTGACGTTGACACCCCGCCCATGCGCCTGCGCCGCGTGCCCCGCCGCGATCAGCAAGTCGGTTTGCCTGCAAAGGAACGCCGGCACCTGCAGCAAGTCCACCACCCGCGCGACCGGCTCGCACTGCGCGGGCTCATGCACATCGGTCGTCACCGGCACGCTCAGTTCCTTGTGCACCGTGCGGAACCATTCCATGCCGCGATCAATGCCGGGCCCGCGCGACGACTTGATCGACGAACGATTCGCCTTGTCAAAGCTCGCCTTGAAGATGTACTGCAGGCCCAGCTTCTGGCACGTGTCACGCACCGTGCGCCCGATTGCAAGCCCCAACTCCAGCGATTCAAACAAGCACGGCCCCGCGATGATCGCGAGAGGCTGGCCTTGACCGATGCGAACCGAACCGACCGAACACAAGCGAGCGGTGGACATGTCCGAGGATATCGCACCCAGCGGCAGCACGGGCGTCCCGCCCGTGAGTCAGAGGGCCTTCTAGGCCCTCGACATTCTCACCTCACCGCCTCGCCAACACCCGCTTCAACACCGCATGCACTCCCACCCGCTTCAGCACCCGATTGATCGCATCCGCCCACCGATACCGCACGTTCTGCTGAATCAACTCGCGCGCCCGCCGCTCCACCGACGCATGATCCGCCACCGCCGCGTCGAGTTGATCCAGATTCACGCTGTCTCCCAGCATGAATCGAATCGAGCGCCCGGGATTGGACGAGAGATGCGAGTACTGCGCCGCGATCCGCGCCCGCAGCAGATGATGCCGCTTCCGCGAGAGCGTGTGCATCATCGATTCGCCCCGCAGCCGATGCAGCACCAAAAATTCTGGGATCACTTCGCCAGGCCCGATCTCCTCGATCAATCTGCAGTACAAGTCCCAGTCTTCATACGCCGGGAACGACGTGTCGTACCCGCCCACGTTCTGCACCCACTCGCGCTCCATCAGCGCAACACAACTGCTCGCCCCGTTCATCACATACATGAGGTGATCATCGCCCCCCAGCGGAATCCAGCCTGCCACCGGCTTTTCCGGATGCTCCGGAAACGATCGCAGCGGCGCAGTGATGAACGACGCCCCCGGATTCCGTTCCGCCGCTCCGACCAACTTTTCAATCGCCCCTGGCGCAAGCATGTCATCCGCATCCAGCGGCAGCACATACCGCCCCCTCGCCGCCGCAACGCCGGCGTTGCGAGCCGCGCTCAGCCCCGCATGCGCAATCCGCACCACCCGCAGCGACGCGTCCCCAGCGCGCTCCAACGCATCAATCGCGGCGATCGTCCCCGCATCGGTCGAGCCGTCATCGACGATGATCGTCTCGATCGCGACAGTACCGGACGCAAGCGACAGCTTCTGCTCGCGAATGCTCCGCAGCGTGTCGGGCAGGTACTGATGCAAGTTGTAGACCGGCACGATCACGCTCACGAGCGGCGCGGGTGGTTCCGAGCCGCTCTGCCCGATACGTACGACGCTCGAATCGCTTCGCGTGCGCTGGTGTTCGCGCTCCTGCTCTTCGCGAAGCCCCGCCGCAAACGCGATGAATCGCTCGCACACCCGCTTGGGATCGCACACCTTCGCGATTCGCTCCGGAGCGCGCGCCGCCATCGACGCTCGCAGCGACGCATCCGTCAGCACCTTTCGCAGGCACCAAGCAAGCCCCTCGGGCGTCTGAGACTCGGCAACCAGCCCGCTCAGGCCATTCTCGATGATCTCCCGCATCCCGCCCTGGCGCGTGCCGACCACGCACGCCCCCATCAGCATCGATTCCGTGCACGCAAACGGAAAGTTCTCCCAGAGGCTGGGCACGCACACCACCGTCGCTCCGCGATAAATCGCTCCAAGCTGCTCACGGCTTGCCCGTGGCACAAATCGAAACGCATCCCGATGCTCCGGCGCGATCATCGACTCCAGCCACGCTCGATACGACGTCTGCAAAGGCCCGGTACTGGTGTCATCCCCGATCAGCCGCACCGTCAGCCCCGGCGCAACGCCCTCCCGCATCAACTGCTGCGCCGCCTGCACCAGCACATGCACGCCCTTGCGCCGCTCGTATCGCCCGCAGTACACGATCGTCGGCACCGTCGGCCCATCGCCCTCACGCGGCTCGCGATAGTCCATCTCGCGCCGCTGTTGCTCAACCGGAATCGGATAGGGCAGCACCAAATGTGGTGGCAATCGCTTCGGCGTGTTGCCCCAGAACTTAAGCCGCTCGACGATGATGCTCGACAAGTCCTCACACGGCGCAATCACCGCATCCGCATGCGCCAGCGACCACTGCTCCATGTGCTCGACCGTGACCCGCTCCTGATCCAGCCAGTCGTCCTGGTTGATCGACCGAATTAGCCCAATTGTCATGTGCGCTCGCACGCACAACAACGCATCCGCAAACACCCCCAGCGTGCGCTTCCCCCGAATGCAGAAGTACGCCTCGCCCAGAAAATCCGGAAACTCGATGATCTCAAACTGATGCTTCTCGTGCAGGCTTCGCAGCGTTTCCCACACGCCCCACGCATATCGCTGCGGCCCCGCCGCGAAGCACGGCAGCCCGGCCATGCTCGCCGGAAACGGCTTCTCAAGGTCGACCACGTGAAACTGCACGCCGGGTCGCAACTTGGGCCCTTCGTGCAGAGCCCGCGGATCGCCCGTCAGCACGTGCACCTCATGCCCCGCCTCCGCGAGCGCACCCGCCGCGAGCGACGCGTAGGTTCCCGCGCCCCACCCTTGGAACGGCGCGAACTCCCGGCTGACGAGGGCGATGCGCATGCCTCTGATCGAGTCTCCACGTGTGCATGCCGCCCGCGCGATCGTCGCGCCAACGCCTGCACGCCTCCCCCAACCCCAAGGCGAACGTAGCGCGGGGCAAGGCAAGGGGCAAGCGAGCCATGACATTCAGCCAGCGATCAAGCCCGTTTGTTCGGAGGTTGCGCGGGGGCTAACTGAATCACTCCAAGCCCGCGCGCAGGAGTACGCTCGGCCCGTGCCAGTGTCGTTCCATCCACGCGCAGTCGCCGCGCATGTTGGCGCGGAAAACCAATCCGCCCGCGTCTTTCGCGCATGGTTCGCTGGCGCGTTCGTGCTCGTGTGGTTCGTAAGCACCTTCTTCCTGCTAGGGGACATCGGTTTCTGGAACGACGACTACTTCATGGCCGAGCGCGGCCTGCTGGGTGAATCTGGCCCCCTCCACATCCTCCCCGCGCCCACACCCTTCGAACCGCCCAACCCCGCCACGCCCTTCTGGCGCCCGTTCCTCACCATCGGCGTGACCTCCCTGGTCGCCAACTCGTGGGATCATCCCTGGATCGTGCACCTCGTCATCGCGTGCGCCCACGCCGGCACGGCACTCCTGCTCTACGCCCTGCTCCGCACGCTCGGACGAACCCGAGCGATCGCCGCAGCCTGCTGCCTGCTCTACCTCGCCTGGCCCAGCCACTTCGAAGTGGCGCTATGGGCCAACGGCTTCCTCTCAGGCGTCGCCACCGGCGCGGCGGTCGCGTGCGCGATGCTGTACCTCTTCTGGGCACGCCTCGCCATCACTGCCTCACGCACGCACAAGGCGTGCCTCCTCATCGCCTTCGCCCTTGCCGCCATAGTCCTCGTCGCCTCCAACGAACAACCCGCCGGCGCACTCTTGGGCCTGCCCTTGCTGTACCTTGCCGCACGTCCCGATGCGTTCGCTCGGAGCGCAAGCTCGCGCCGCGAAGCCTGGCACGCCGCCGCGCCCCTCGCTGTGCTCGCTGCGATCTTCGCCGTCGGCATCGCCCTCGTGGTCATGTCTCAGTCTGGCGCGGGCGCTGCGTCCGGCTTCGTCCCCGTCGAGTTCTGGCCCCGCCGCTGGCTTTCCATGATCGACGCTGGCTGGCGAGAACTGCTCCTGCGCACGCAGGGCCTCGCCGCTGCTCGCTCGGGAATTGAAACCGCCCTTGCACACCCCGCGCGTGCCCTGGCGGTCGCAATTGGAACGCTCGGCGTGCTTGCGCTAGCCTGGCGCTGGATCGCCCGCGAGCATTTCGTCGAACGCGCCCTCGCCCCCCTCGGCGCCAGCCCCGCGCTCCGCCATGCCGCGATCAGCGCCGCGGGCCTGTTCATGTTTGTCGGCGCGTGCTTGCCCCTGGCGATGGTCGATGCCCGCATGCGCCCGCGCATGACCGCCATACTGCTGGTCGCATCGCTGGTCTGTCTCGCGGGCCCCGTCGAGCGAGCTTTGGCGTGGCTGGTCAATCGCTTCGGCCCGCTCGCCCGTGCCGTCTGCCTGCTGTGCTTCGCGAGCATCATCGCTCTCGGCGCCCTCTCGATGGTCGGCATGCAGCGAGCCTTCCAGCTCCGCTGGCGCCACGATCAGCTCATCGCCCAGGCGCTCCGCGATCGCTTCCACGATCTCCCCGCCGATTCCATCCTTATGCCTGTTCGCTGCGACGATTGGCCCGTGCAAACCGGCCGCCAACGCCTGGACGCCTCGTTCGTTGGGCCCTTCTACTGGTCCTTCGCCTTCCCGTCTTTCACCCGCATCGCCCTGCACCAGCCCCAACTCGCCGCTTCCTTCGTCCATCCCGACGTCACCCTCGCCTTCGCCGTCACGCCCACCCACGCCCTTCGCCACGGCCCCATGCCCTGGCCCAACACGCTGGAACACTGGCCACCGCCCGCCGATGCCGACGACGCCCTCGCCTCCACCGGCTGGAAACCCAAGCAGATTCCCGCCGCCGCTCGCTGGATGCCCTTCGATCGCTGCGTTCCGTTTGTCACCCGTCCCGATGGCGGCATCGATCCCGTCACCCACCTGGCCTTCCGCACAGGTGCCGTCGAAGTCGATGGCGTCATGCAAGGCGGTGAGATCATCCTCGAAGTCGAGACCCCCCGCACCGCAACCCTCGCCGCTGCAGGCCGCTTCCAACCCTTGACCTGGATAATCGACCTCCCCGCCCCGCCCAAGCGCCGCAAAGTCGTCGAGTCCGATCGCTCCCGATAAAGCGAGTCGTGCGAAACAACTCATCCCACCCGTCTGGCCGCTTCCCCTTTCCCCACGACCGCACCACTCCCCGCCCACCCCCGTACTGTCCCCCACATGCCCGCCGCCGCCCCATCTCCCCAAGCCCAGCCGCAGAAGACGGACATCAAGGAAACCCTGACCAGCATCATCATCGCCTTCGCGATGGCCTTCCTCTTCCGCGGCTTCGTTGTCGAGGCGTTCCTGATCCCCACCGGCTCGATGGCCCCCACGCTCCGCGGCCAGCACCACCAATTCAAAAGCCCCGATTCCGGCGCAGAGTGGGCCGTTGGCCCGCCCATGCAGGCTCGCGGCCCCGTCCGCGGCTTTGATCCTTACACCGGCCGCGAACTCGAAACCACGTTTCGCAGCCGGGCAGGCGACCGCATCTTCGTGATGAAGTACCTTTACAGCGTCTACGACCCCAAGCGGTTTGACGTTGTGGTCTTCAAGAACCCCACCGACCCGACGCAGAACTTCATCAAGCGCCTCATCGGCCTGCCCAACGAGCAACTCGCCCTCATCGACGGCGACGTCTTCGTCCGCACGCCCAAGGCCGACGACCGCAAGGACGTCTCCCCTTGGGCGCTCGACGGCTGGAAAGTTGCGACCAAGCCCGAGCGCGCCCAGCGCCAGCTCTGGCAACCCGTTTTCGACAGTTCCTACGCGCCCCTCCGCGATACCGGGTGGCGCAGCCCTTGGCTCGCCAATGACGCCGAAAGCAAGTCCAGCAACGCCTGGACGCTCGGCAAAACCGGCGTTTATGAACTGACGGGCACCGCCCCCGCGCGCCTGGACTGGGACGCCGATCGCTACCCCATCTTCGACGTCTACGGCTACAACGTCCTGCCCAATGGCAACGAATACCCCGTCGATCGCGCTCGCGGCATCGTCCTCCAAGGCGCCAACGGCGGCAACACCTATCCCGTCAGCGACCTGCGCATGAGCCTGGGCGTCAAGCCCAAGGCCGCAGGCGGCACCATCGCCGCGACCGTGCAGTCCCGTCGCCACCTGTTCCGCGCCGAGATCGCGGGCACCAGCGTCACGCTCAAGATGCGACCGCTGACCAATCCCGAAGGCCCGCAGGACCCCGCATGGAAGACCCTGGGCACCGCGACCCTCGACGCTCCACTGCCCGTGGACAACGTGAGCAACCTCGAGTTCTGGCACGTCGACCAGACCCTCCAGCTCTGGATCAACGGCGACCAAGTCGCCAGCGCCGGCTACGACTGGTCCCCACAGGAACGCCTCGCCAACGCCATGCAACTCACCCTGCAGGACTTCGCGCAAGCCGGCAACCCGCTCCTGCAGGAAGCCCGCTACACCCGCGCACGAGCCTGGTGGGACTTCTCTGGCGCACCCCTCTCCCTCTCGCGCGTCAGCATGGACCGCGACCTCTTCTACCAGCCAGGCGTCCACTCCGGCGCATACGGCGGCGTCCGCGGCGTCCCCGCCCTCGCCACCCACCCGAGCACCACGCTCGAAACCTCGCCTGACCAGTTCTTCGTCTGCGGCGACAACAGCCCCAGCAGCCTCGACGGCCGCCTTTGGGAAACCGTCAACCCCTGGGTCATGGAAGTCGAACCCCGCGTGGGCGTCGTCCACCGCGACCTGCTCATCGGCAAGGCCTTCTTCGTCTATTTCCCCGCCCCACAATGGCCCTACGGCGTCCCCATGCCCGACGTCGGCAACATGCGCTGGATCTGGTGACCCCCACCGTGGCACGGACCTGTCCCCCAGGTCGAATGCCACTCAGATAAACGTTCGTGTCTTCAGGCCGAGGGCCTGGTCGTTTGTAGCCGGGGGTGAAGCGAGGCTCTGCGAGCGCCACCCCCGGAAGCATGAGAGGCCGCAATGGCAGTCTGAAAGACTGCTCGTAGGGCTTGTAAGGTCGCAAGATTTCACGAGCAGTCCTTCGGACTGCAATTCGTTCGCGCGGCGTGCCGGGGGTTTCGTCGCCAAGCCTCCTCCACCCCCGGCTACGGACTTTCACGCCTTCGGCGTGAAGAAGAACGTCGATGTTGTCCTTCAGTGAATGGCAATCGTCCACAGGTCCGTGCGATTCACCCAACGCTCCCAAGTCACTCGTGCGGTCGACGCCTGCCCGAAGTCAGGGCAACGCACT
>JALHOJ010000028.1 GCA_022843045.1 Phycisphaerales bacterium | reverse complement strand
CTCGGGGCGAAGCGATCGCCTTTGAGGTCCGCTCTTTTCCTACACCACCGTCAAAGGAACGCCAGAGACGGGCCGCCAAGCTTGGTGGGCCGGGCGATGCGGTAGTATGACGTGGATTTCTAGGAACGCAAGGGGAGAGGAGTGAAAGGAGATCAGAAGCGCGCACAAGGATGGTTGTTTGGTGTGATGCGCGCACAAACGTGGTTGTTCGGGGCGGGATCGCGGAGGGGCGGAGAGGGAGCGGAGGAACGCGGAGGTCGGCAGGCAGCGGTGTGGCGAGCCCGTTGCAATTGGCCGTGAGTGTGATGGCGTTGGGAAAGTCAGGTGAGCATGCCGGCGGTGATTCGCCACAAGCATCGCCGCCCAGAGCGGCGGCGATGCTTGTGGCACGGGTGGAAAGATCCCGTCAGCTGTTTCGCGAAGCCTAACCGTGCCACCCACCATTTACGATCAAATGTAGAGGTCAGCCGATGAGATTCTTCGGTGTAGCCACGTTGCCATTTCAGTCCTCGGAAACTTTAGAGATGTCATTTGTAGCGGATTGTGCGCAAGACATACGAGGACATCGCCGTTAGAGTATCTCGTACAAATATCATCAAACTCAACTGGCTTAGTGTCTATAGCGCCCAATTCTACGCCCATTTTCCGCAACGATTCTGTGAGACTGGCATGCTCGTCTTCTGTGGGCTCGGGAGATAACCCTTCTCTTGTACGGATAGCTCTGAACGCGTCTCGCATCTCACAAATAAATCGGTCGCCACCGAGCCTTTCAATATGACGCTTCGAAAAATAGTTCCATGGTCGCAGACGCCTGATACGCCACATTCGCGACTCCGACGCCTGTTCCCAGCGTCGTTGCTCGCAATAGAACTCGAACTGTTCAGATGGAGTACTGGTGTGGTAGATAATTCCAGCTTGACTTGCAGAAACTGGTTCGCACTCAACAAAACCGCCAACAATGCCAATTCGTTCTCGAAATAAATCAATAACATTCAGAATTAGTTTTATGCACCTCGAAACACCTACGGTATTGTCACAGTAGTCATCTCGCATGAACAGCATGAATGCTGGCCACTCATGGCCACCTTTAAGTGGCGAGATGCCCTTTGCAGTCTTGTAAAGTCCGAACAAATCAAATATATGTACGTTGGAATAGTTTGTTGAATTCAATTCAAACATCATGGTGCCAACTTTGTGGTATGGCACTAAAAGGGAAAGCCTTGTATTTGCAGAGTATTTGCACTCCGTGTCCTTGCCATTGTCGCAGTGATCTGAAAAGTATATATTTATTTTATTTGCGCATGATGCTTGCAATATAATATTGCACAAATCTTCGCAATCCTGTACGTTACAGAATTTATCGTTGTTCAAATACAAAACGCACGACAAATATCTGGTAAGAATCGATTTCTCAAGAATGACGCGATCGCTCTTTTTTTTCACACTAACTCCGGATCAATAGTTCGCGAAAGATGTCATTGAATTTGTCTATACATGGCAGGTGGCACGACCTTAAGCCGGTAATCGTACCGTGCCGCAGCCTGCTGGCTTTGCGGCTGGCTGTGGGTGTGTTGGGTGGGTGGTCGAGGCGGGAATGTGGGTTTGGGTGCCGCCTTGTGTTGCTTGTGGTTGGGAGGAGAGCGTCTGCTTCTGAGGGTTTGCTTCGTGGGTGGGGGCTCGGGCCTAGAAGGCCCGGCCCCCCGCGACTCACGGGCGGGACGCCCGTGCTACTGGTGAGACTTACGGGCTGGAAGCCCGTGCTCCTGGTGGGATCGCATCGAAGTCGCTGCGGAGCCAGCGACTTTGATGGCACGCTTGGAAAGAAAACAGCCCCGGCGTTGGCCGGGGCTGCTTTGGGGTTTGTGTTGGCCGTTGCAGCGATTAGCGGCGGCGGCGGGTGGCGGCGAGGCCGGCGAGGGCGAGGAGGCCAGCGGCGCCGGGGGTGGGGACGGCGTTGGCGCGGATCATCCAGTTGCCGAGGCTCAAGCCGGAGATATCCAGCGAGGGACCGGTGCCGAAGCCGACGTTGTTGGCGTCGAAGCTGCCGCCGCCGCCGGCCCAGGAGACGCCCGCGGAGGTGGGAGCATCCTGATCGACAGCGATGGGGAAGGAGCCCGGGGCGTGGGCGATGGAGACACCGACGAAGAAGGAGGTGCCGACGGCGATGTTGGGAATCGCGATGGACTGGAAGGTGTTGTTATCGATGTTGGCGGCGTTGATGGTGGAGGTGGTGGTGTAGAGGAGCGTGGAGTTCGCGCCGGAGGGATCGGTGCCAGCGCCGTTGTTGGCCCAGACGTAGACGGAGAAGGGCGAGCCGGCGGCGATGCCGTTCTGACCGGCGAACGCGGGCGTGCCCCAAGCGACGTCGACGGACGTGATGGAGTTGTTGCCGCCGACGACGGCGAAGTAGTTGATACCAGCGAGGACGCCGCCGTTGGTCAGGCCAACGGAGTTTTCGGCGGTGCCGTCATCGATGGAGTAGACCTGGCTGCGGTCGGTGAAACCGCCGGCGATGGTGCCGGGGGTGCCGGTGTGGGCGACGAGGCCGGCGGAGGCAGCGCCGCAGAGGGCGCACAGGGACAGTGCGGAAACGGTGAACTTCATCTCTCTCTCCTTAGCAAACAAACTGGGCGAAAGCGCGCCAGGCATACGGAAGCCAATGGGTCACGCAAACGCTTGTCTCTCGCCCACATTCTAACTCGAACGGGTGATCGAGCAAGTGGGATTTGGCGAGAACGCGGCATCCCTCGTGCGATTGAGATTGGTTGTCGAGACTATGGGACGCTCGGAAGGCGGGGACACTACGTGATGCGTCGTTGCGCGAGCGTGTTGACGAGGGTCATCGGGCTCTTGCCGGCGGAAAAGGGCGAGAGGGTGTTAGTGGCGGAAGTGGCGGGTGCCGGTGGTGAGGCACGTCACGTTGTGCTTGTCGCAGAGGGTGTAGGTTTCGGCGTCGCGTTTGCTGCCGCCTGGGTGGGCGATTGTGTGGACGCCGGCTTCGATCAGGAGGGCGGGGCCATCGGGGAAGGGGAAGAAGGCGTCGGAGTAGGCGATGCTTGCTTGGGCGAGGGGGCCGGCTTTTTCGACGGCGAGGCGGCAACTTGTGACGCGGTCCATCTGGCCGGCGCCTGCGCCGAACATGCGGAGGGCGTGATCGCCGTTGGCCGTGACGACGGGGCCGCCCAGGACGACGGCGTTGCTGAAGAGGCTGCGGCCGACGGCTTCCAAGAAACTCGCGGCGGCGAGGTGGGCGTCGGTGGGCTTGGGGCCGGCGTGGTGTTGGTAGGTGCTGCGCGGGGTGATGGAGGTGTCGCGTTGCTGGAGGAGCATGCCGCCTGGGATGCTGCGCATTTCGAGTTCGGTGGTGGCGTGCTCGCGCTGGCGGGCGAGGAATGCGTCGATGTCGCCTGTGCGGAGGAGGCGGACGTTGGCCCAGCGGGATTGCAGGAGGGCGAGGGCGTCGGCGTCGAACTCGGGGGCGACGATGACTTCGAAGAAGCACTCCTTGAGGGCCATGCGCTGGGCGGCGGCTTGGTCGACGCGGACGTTGAGGGCGATGATGCCGCCGTAGGCCGCGATGGGGTCGCCTGCGATGGCCATGTCGACAGCGTCGGCGGCGTGCTTGGCGAGGGCGGCTCCGCAGGGGTTGGTGTGCTTGATGACGCAGGCGCCGGCGGAGGTTGGGTCAACGCGGCGGAGGGCGAGGCAAAGTTCGAGGGCGGCGACGGCGTCGTTGATGTTGTTGTAGCTGAGTTCTTTGCCGTGGAGTTGCTCGGCGTCGGCGATGGAGATGGTGGGGGCGGCGGAGCGGGACTTGTAGAGGGCGGCGGGCTGGTGGGGGTTTTCGCCGTAGCGGAGGTCTTCGCGCTTGACGAGGGAGAGATTCAGCAGCGCGGGGAAGGCGGACTGATCGGCCTGTGAGCCTTGCATGTATGCGGCGATGGCGGCGTCGTAGCGGGCGGTCAGGGCGAAGGCTTCGGCGGCGAGGGATTGGCGGAGGTGCAGCGTGGTGCTGCCGGTGTATTGCTTGAGTTCGTCCATCACCTTGGCGTACTGCGCGGGGTTGGTGACGACGGCGACGTGTTCGTGGTTCTTGGCGGCGGAGCGGATCATGCTGGGGCCGCCGATGTCGATGTTTTCGATTGCCTGTTCGCGGGTGCAGTCGGCGCGGGCGATGGTTTGTTCGAAGGGGTAGAGGTTGACGCAGACGAGGTCGATGCCGCGGATGCCGTGCTGGTGCATCGATTGGATGTGGCTGGGGTTGTCGCGGCGGGCGAGGAGGCCGCCATGGACTTTGGGGTGCAGCGTTTTGATGCGGCCGTCCATCATCTCGGGGAAGCCGGTGAGCGCGTCGATGGGGACGACGGGGATGCCGGACTTTTTGAGGATGTCGGCGGTGCCGCCGGTTGAGATGATCTCAACGCCGAGCTTGTGGAGGGTCTGCGCGAAGGGGAGCAGGCCGGTTTTGTCGGAGACGGAGAGGAGGGCGCGTTGGATGGGGACGAGGGGCGACATGGGAAAGCGATAAAGCGAAGAAGCGATGAATAGCTGCGAGCGGAACGGCGGTCGGAGAACTTTCCGCGAGGCGGCGACACACCGTAGCTATGTATCGCTGTATCGCTTGATCGATGTATCGCTGGACGCACGCTCAGCGTGCGGCGAACTTCACGATGAGGTTGGACTCGGTGACGCAGTAGAGGTCACCGTCGACGAGTTTGTCGGCGTAGATCTTGGCGATGCCGGGGGTTTCGATTTGGCCGGCGAGTGCGCCCTTGGCGGGGTCGAGGAGGGTCAGGGTGCCCTTTTCCCAGACGAGGAGTTTGCCCTTGCGCATGCCGATGACGGTGCCGCCGACGTTGGTGTTGTTCCACTTGGGCTGGCCGGTCGCGGCGTCGAGGGCGGTGAGGCCGTCGCTTGGGACGTCGATGTAGAGGGTTGAGCCGCCGGGCGCGTCGGTGAGGACGGTGGGCTGGCTGCGGAGGGGGGGGGGGGGGCGGAAGCGCCAGCGGGTGGAGCCGTCGGTGTCGAAGGCCCAGACGGACTGGTCGACGCTGGCAAGGAACATGTGGGTGCCGTCGGTGACGGGGTTGCTGTCGAGAGCGCCGAACGTTCTGGCGCGGCCGACGAGGCGGCCTTCGAAGGTGTCGAGGAAGACGACGTCGCCTTGCTGGGTCACGAAGCCGACGGTTTCGCCGATGAGGACGGGGTCAGCAGAGAGCGGGCCGTTGGCGAGGAAGCCCCAGGTCTTGAGGCCAACGCCGAGCCGGTGGCCGACGACTTCGCCCGCGGCGGAGCCGTAGACGACTTGGTTGCCCAGCATGATGGGGCGGGTGCTGGCGACGCGGGTGAGTTTTTCGCGGGCGGTGGTGCCGCCGCTGCTGCCGGCGAGGACGAAGGCTTCGGATTCGCTCATGGCGACGATGGTGCCGGCTTGACGATCAGCAGAGCCGGTGGCGCTGACGGCGAGGCCGACGAAGCGGGTGAGGGGGTTGGCGAGTTGGTTGGTCCAGCGGAACTGGCCGGTGCGGGCGTCGAGCAGGCTGACGACGCTGCCCTTCTCTTGCGTCACGACGGAGTCACCAGCGAGGATGAGGTCGGTCACGCTGTTGGAAGCGGAGACGGCGGGGAAGGGATAGCCGATCCAGTCGAGGCTGTAGCCGATGCCCCTCCAGTCTTGAACGTCGTGCTGGTAGGTGGGCTGGGTGACTTCGCCGCGGGGCGCGGCGAGGGGCTTGCCGGCGGGGTAGCGGCCTGCGCAGGCTGTCAGGAGAGATGCGGAGAGGATGCACGCGAGGGCCGGAACGGCGAGGGGGCGACGCATGGGGAATTCCTTAGGGGGACGCTGATGACGGACCCTGCGGGTCGAAGGGTGGCAGGATAGGAGGCTGCTTGGGGCCCTCCCACATGCTTCGAGAAGTGGGTATAGGCGTATCGACGTACGCATGTCCGAGGCGGGGAGCGGCGTTCTGTTAAGAATGGCACGCATTGCGGATGTTTTTCAGCGGTTTTGGTTGCGTGGGTGGTCAAATCATGTAGATTGAAGGAGGTCGCGGGTCTAGGTCGCCATGGCGACAGAACTGGGGAATGCGATGAATCAGGGAAGCATGCTCGGAGCGGTGATCACGGTGGGTGCGTTGGTCGCGACGGCGGGTGTCGCTCAGGGCCAATGGGTCGCGACGAATCTGAACGTGGCGGGCGGGACGTCTCGGGCACAAGGCGCGGATGGATCGCGACAGGTGGGATCTGTAAGTGGGCCGGAGCGTGCGGCGATTTGGGATGGCACGGCTGGGTCGTTTGTCAGCGTGCATCCTTCGGGAGCTGGGACATCACAACTGGCGGGCGCGGGCGGTGGGAAGCAGGTGGGGTATGCCACGTTTAGCGGGCAATTTCAAGCGGGTGTGTGGTCGGGTTCGGCGGCATCCTTTGTGAGTCTGCATCCGTCTGGCGCGTTGGGATCGATTGCGAACAAGACGGACGGCACGCAGCATGTGGGCAGTGTGACGGTTGGATCAGGTTCGAATCGTGCCGCGCTGTGGGCGGGAAACTCCTCTGCGTTCACGGATCTGCAGCCCGTCGGTGCTTCATCCTCGATCGCGTTTGGCGTTCGCAACGGGCAGCAGGTGGGCAAAGTGACTTTTGGGATTGCTGATGACCGCGCCGCGCTCTGGTCGGGCACTGCGGGATCGTTTGTGAACTTGCACCCGGCGGACGGGTTGCGGTCTGAGGCGACGGGCACTTCGGGGACGACGCAAGTTGGCATCGTCACCACGACAACGGGTGTGTATGCGGCGCTGTGGTCGGGCACGGCGGCGTCGTGCATCAATCTGAATCCGTTTGGGAGCACGCTCGGGACCGCTCGCGATGTGTTTGGAAATTATCAGGTGGGGAGCGTGAGCATCAATGGGATCACCCGGGCGAGTTTCTGGGAAGGCAGTGCGGAATCTTGGGTGGATCTGAACCAGTTCCTGCCCGCCGGGACGACGTTCAGCGAGGCGACTGGGGTGAGTAGTGATGGGGTGAACATTTACATCACGGGGTATGCGTTCATCAACGGGCAGTCGGAGGCGTTCCTGTGGTCGAATCCGGTTCCGGCTCCGGGAGCGGCGGGCGTGTTGCTGGGGCTTGCGGCGTGCGTTGGGGGGCGGCGGCGGCGGAATGGATGAGGCGGGAGGCGGGGCGTCGCTGAGGCCGTCGCGATTGAGGTGCTTTGTTGCTGGCAAGTGGGCTGGACAGGGTGTTCCGCGCGCCCAATTGTGCCCCTCGGAGGTGCTGGGAACGGGGGTGGGGATGGCCTTTGTGGCTTTGGGGAAGGGGGTTGGGCCATTGACTCTTGCGGGCAAGGCCCTTAGCGTTGTGGTCCCCGCCGTGCATTTCCGGTTGTCCGGTTCGTTCAGGGTTTGTGCAGGTCTGTTGGTGCAGGCCGCCCCGAAGAGATGAATGTGCAGGTCGTGTCGGGCTTGCCGCCTTCCCTAGCAGGGAAAGGAGGCATGTAAGGAAGACCCATGCTCCCTCCACAACGCGTATCGCACGGCCGCAGCCGCCGCCGCCGCAATCATCATGCTTTGGATTCGGTTCACCCGACGCTGTGCCCTCTGACGGGTCTGCCGAAGGCTCACCACCGCGCGTGCAAGGCGAGCGGGTACGTGCGCGCTGGGCTGCAGATCAAGGTGCCCAAGCTGGGTATTGGGGTGTCGAAGTAAGGCATAGGCATTGGGGATTGGGCATTGGGCACTTGGACTGAGGTCTGGTGTCCTGCCTTGTCCTACTAATGCCCGATGCCCAGTGCCTAGTGCCTTTCCATGCGCATCGCCATTGACATCATGGGCGGGGATCACGCGCCCGACGCGATCTTTAAGGGTTGTGCGTTGGCGTTGGATGAATTGCCGGCGGGCGATCAGTTGGTGCTGGTCGGCCCTGGAGGTCTCATTCGCGAGATGCTCGATGAGAAGGGCATCAAGGACAACGACCCGCGGGTCGAAGTCGTCCATGCGTCTGAAGTGATCGAGATGGGGGACTCTGCGGCGAAAACCGTGCGGTCGAAGGTTGATTCCTCGATCGTGAAGATGCACCAGATGGGTGCGCATGGGCATGCGCAGTTCTGCGATGTTGTGCTGTCGGCGGGGAATACCGGGGCGTGCGTCGCGGCGGCGATGCTGCACATGCGTCGGTTGCCAGGCGTGATTCGTCCGGGGATTTGCGTGACGATTCCGGCGTTTCATGGGCCGGTGGTGCTGGTGGATGCGGGCGCGAATCCGGAGCCCAAGGCCGAGCACCTGTGGCAGTATGGCGTGATGGCGGACATGATGGCCAAGACGGTGCACGGGATGAAGAACCCGCGCGTGGCCCTGATGAACATTGGGTCGGAAGAGGCCAAGGGGACGGGCATCATCAAGCAGACGCGTGACTTGCTTCGCGCGACGCCTGGGATGAATTACATCGGCTATGTCGAGGGTCGCGACTTCTTTGAGGGCGTGGCGGACGTGGTGGTGACTGATGGCTTGGTGGGCAACACGCTGCTGAAGGCGGCGGAGGGGATGGCCAAGAGCCTGTTCAAGGCGATCGCGCACGAGATTCTGGAGCAGAAGCCGCAGCTGATGCTCGAATTTGAGCCGATCGTCAAGGCGATTTACGCGAAGAACGACTATCACGAATACGGCGGCGCGCCGCTGCTGGGCGTGAATGGCGCGTGCTTCATTGCGCATGGGTCGTCGGAAGCTCGGACCATTCGGGCGGCCATCCGCAACTGCCGGAGGTTCGTACAATCCGGCTGCAACCCTGCGATCGTGCAACGACTCGCGGAGGTTGCCCCGGTGCTGGAGGCCTATACCGCCGAACTGAAGGCGGCGGCCAACGGGACCGGAGGCGGGACGGGGGGCGGGGGAAGTGAGGCCAAGCCGACGGGGTCGGCGGTGAGCCAAGGAGCACGAGCGTGAGTCAAGACCTGCACGGACGCCCCCACTCAGGATTCGGATTTGGCGCCGGTGCGGGGGGCGGGACGTTTGCGGGTCGTGTGGGCGTGGAGATCGTGGGCAGCGGCTCATACCTGCCCCAGCGCGTGCTCACCAACCAGGACCTCGAGAAGGTCATGGACACCAGCGACGAGTGGATCGTGCAGCGGACTGGGATCCGCGAACGGCATATTTGCGACGCGGCCAACGGCGAAGCGACCAAGCGCATGGGAGCGCACGCGCTGCGCCGGGCCCTCTCGGACGCAAAGATCGGGCCTGATGATCTGGACCTGATGATCTGCGCGACGATGACGGGGGAGATGAATTGCCCCGCGACGGCGAACCTGATCGGGCATGAGGTGGGCGTGAAGCGGGCTGGGTCGTTTGACCTGAACGCGGCGTGCTCCGGCTTTGTCTATGCGGTCAATCTGGCGCACGATCTGATCCGGGGCGGGGCGTATCGCACGGTCGCGGTGATGGGAGTTGATTGCCTGTCGACGTTGATGGACTATTCGACGGCGGGTCGGGGGACGGCGATCATCTTTGGCGACGCCGCGGGCTGCGCGATTTTCCGCGCCACTCCCGACACCCGCAAGGGGATACTCGCGCAGGCGATGCACGCGGATGGCGAAGGGTGGAAGGAGATTTTCGTGCCCCGCACGATGCACGACTTTCCGGCTGGGCAGGCGTGCGATCCGAGCAAGCTTGGCAAGGTGCAGATGAACGGCGCGGCGGTGTTCAAGTTCGCGGTGAGCACGTTCAGCAACCTGATCGAAGAGACGCTGGAGAAGGGCAACGTGAAGCCTGAGGAGGTGGACATGTTCATATGCCACCAGAGCAACATGCGGATCCTCAAGAGCGCGCGGGAGCGATTTGGGCTGTCGGAAGACAAGCTGTACATCAACATCGATCGCGTTGGGAACACGGTGGGGGCGAGCGTGCCGCTGTGCCTGGATGAACTGCGCAAGGCTGGGAAGGTGCGCGAGGGGCAGAAGGTGATGTTCCTGGCGTTTGGGGGCGGGCTTACCTGGGCGAGCAGTTTGTGGCAGTTGTGAGGAATGCGGGACGAGGCATTCGGGGTTCGTAGTTTTGCAGTTGGCGCCAATGGAAAACGCCCGACCTTGAAGGTCGGGCGTTTGTGTTGGTGGGGGTGATTGTCGAGCGTCGTGCGGGGCGATGCGCCCCGGCTCGCGAGCGGATCACACGCCGCAGGACGTGCAGGGGCCTTCGCTGAAGACGACGAGGAAGCTGTCGATGTCGCAGGGGTCAAAGAGTGCGCCGTCGTTGTTGAAGTCGATGTCGTCGCAGACCTGAGTGCCTGGCACGCAGGGACCTTCGCTGAAGACGCTCAGGAAGGCGTCGATGTCCTGAGGATCGAAGCTGGCGCCGTCGTTGTTGACGTCGATGTCGTTGCACTGCGTGCCCTGGCAGACGTCGGGGATGCCGTCGTTGTTGGTGTCGGGCGTGAGGCCGGCCGCGATCTCGCAGGAATCGATGATGCCGTTGTTGTTGCAGTCGCCCGAGCCGCCCGCGCGGATGCGGAAGACCTCGCCGCCGGTCTGGTCGCAGATGTACATGTTGCCCGCGGCGTCCTCGCCGAAGCTCAGCACGTTCTGGATGACGGCGGTGCCGGGCGGATCAAGCTGGGCGGTGCGGTTGACGACGTCAACCACCTGACCGCTGGCGTTGCGGCGGAAGGACCAGATCTGGCCCGCGCAGTAGTCGGCGAAGATGTAGTGGCCAGCGAAGCAGGGGATTTCGGAGCCGCGGTAGACGACGCCACCGGTGATCGAGCAGCCCAGCATGGTGGTGGGACCGACGACGACGTTGTGGCCGTACTCGACGATGGGTGGGCGGAGGTTGGGGTCGCTGGGGCTGCAGCCCGAGAGGCCGGTCGTGCGGGTGCCTTCGAGGCAGCGCCAGCCGAGGTTCCAGCCGGAGCCCTGGCCAAAGGGAACGAAGGTGATCTCTTCGCGTTCGTCCTGACCAACGTCGGCGATCCAGAGGTCGCCGGTCTGGCGGTCGAAGGCGTTACGCCAGGGGTTGCGCAGGCCGCGCATCCAGATCTCGTCGTCGCCCGCGACGGGGCCGACGAAGGGGTTGTCGGCGGGGATGCTGTAGAGGCGAGTGGCGTCGGCGGGGAAGCCATCGTCATCGCTGTCGCCTGGGACGTTGTTGGGGCCGTCGACGTCGATGCGGAGCATCTTGCCCAGCAAGTTGCCCGCGGCGAGCGATTGAGCGTTGCCGCCGGTTGCGTGGGCGAAGACCGTGCCGCAGCCCACACTGCCCTGGTCGTTGGCGCAGCCGCCGTCGCCCATGCCGATGTACAGGTTGCCGTCGGGGCCGAAGTCGATCCAGCCGCCGTTGTGGTTGGCTTCGGGCTGGCGGATTTCGAGGACGGTGGTGGCGGAAGCGGCGTCGGCGGTGGTGCTGGTGGCGAAGGGGGCGTTGGCGCGATAGCGCACGATGCGGGTGCTGCCCGCAGAAATGCCGGACTGCGCGGGGATGGTGTAGTTGACCCAGAAGTAGCCGTTGTTCAGGAAGTCAGGGTGGAACGCGAGGCCCAGCAGGCCTTGTTCGCTGCCGGTTGAGACGGGCGAGATGCTGAGGTAGGGCGTGGCGTTGAGGGTGTTGCCCGGGAGGTTGACGATGCGGATGCGGCCGATGCTGCCCGAGCGTTGTTCGACGACGAAGAGGCGGCCAAAGTCGCCGTCGGGAGCGGTCACGTGCAGCGGGCGGACGAGCCCGGAAGCGACTGACTCACTACGCAGCGTGAACTGGGCCTGGGCCAGCCCGCAACACGCCACCAAAGACCCGGCCAATGCCACAACCGACGCCACTCGCGAAATCTGCATGATCGATCCTCCACACATGGGGCTGGTGCTCCCGTCGGAGCGTCAGCGCAGTGAACCCTCTTCCATCGGACCGCCCGCCGCGTTGCGCAGGCTCGTCGCCCGATCTCTCGCGTGATTCTTCGCAGATGCCCCGCAAAGGTGCCTGAATTCTCGGGCTTTTTGGTGGGGTTTTCTAGAACTTCACGCGTGGGAAGTCCGGAATCGTTTGCGGACGTTGCGGGAAGCGGATCAGATTGACCGCATAGACCGAGCCGAAGCGCTGATTGGCGAGGAGGGACGCGTTCAATACTCGTAGTCTGCGGCGCCGCTGGCCTTGTCGGCTTGCAGGGAGAGGTACGCGCCGGTGCCGACGGCGGCGAGGCCTGGGAGCACGGTGGCGAGGATGGGGATGAGGACGCTGGCGAGGCCGCCTCGGCGAAAGAGGCGCATCGCGAGGAGGCCCAGCGCGGGGCCGCTCAAGACGAGGCCAGCCATGAGCCAGGGGAACTTGCCGTCGCCGAAGCGGACGAGTTGGACGAGTTGGGTGGCGAGGACGATGCCGATCATGGCGAGCATCGGGCCGCTGAGTGCGCGAGTGGGGCGGAGAAGGATCATGACCATCGCGAAAGTGAGAAAGGACGCGAAGGTGCCGGCGCCTTGGGCGTGCTTGAGGCTGGCGAGGCAGACGACCAGCACTTGCGCGGCGAGGCCGACGGCGGCGACCGAGCCAATCACACCTGCGATGCGGCCGCGCTCGCCCAGACGCGCGAGTGTGACTGCGAAGAGGCCGCCGCCCAGGATGAGCATCGCGACAGTGGCGAGGGATTCGAGGGTGGTCCAGGAATCGAAGAGCTGGCGGCGGAAACTCAGCCACGAGCAGGCGGCAAGCGCGAGCACCACGATGATGCTGCGTGCCCATCCGTTGCGGATGAAGCACCAGAAGAGGCCCGCGGAGAGAGCAATCATCGCGGACCAGAAGAGGGCGCCGTCAGAGTTCGCGCCGGGCCAGGGTTGGAACTTGCCGAAGACCAGCGGATAGACGCCCAAGAAGCACCCGGCGGCGCAGGCGAGCATGAGCAGATGGTGTGGCGTGCCTTCACGAAACGCGACCGTGAGGGAGCGTCGAGGTGGGAAAGCGTTGGTTCCGCTGTTCACGCTGGGATCGAATACATGTGGAGTTTGACGCTCCCTGACGGTCGCGTTTCGTGAGGAGAGCGCGAGATCGTCCTGCTTCTTCCACCACATGAGGGCGAAGACGATCAGGCCCAGCACGAATGGCGGGACGACACCCAGGAGCAACTGCTTGACCAACGCGGGATCCATGCGTGACTCCTGTCAGTGAGCGTTTCGACGGGTTCGCCAGATCATAATCGCCGCTACTGCGATCATGGTCGCTGGGATGACGGCCCACACTCCGATGAGATGCTCCGTGCTGAGCGGGTTACCGCTTTGAAGATCCCGTCGTGTGTCCCACCACGTTTGACCGAGCATCAGGATCGCTGCGCCGATGACGACGCTCCGCGTCCACGACAAGCGTGGCAGAGTGGCGAGCCAGACGAAAGGCATCGCGAGCGCAAGATACAGAATCCCAAGCCCCACAACCATCGATCCTCGATTCTGCGACGCGTTCAACAACACAGCGGGCCAGCGAGCCAGCGGACCAGCGGTTCAGAGTCGTGCTCTGGTCCGCTCACCTGCTGGCCGGCTGGCCCGCTTGGAAGTCATGAATCAGTGATTACTTCTTCGCGCCCTGGAGGGCGACGATCAGGGTCACGTCGTCCTGGAGGCCAGGGCCGACCATGTACGACACGCCGAAGTCGCTGCGCTTGATCGTCACCGTGGCTTCGAAGCCCGCGACGGTGCCACCGCGGCGGCCGGGGCCTTCGCCGGTGTGCTCGACCTTGGCGGTGACGGGCTTGGTGACGCCGCGGAGGGTGAGGTCGCCGGTCACGGTGAACTGGTTGTCGCCGGCCTTCTCAAACTTGGTGGCCTTGAAGGTGATGGAGGGGAACTCCTTGCTGGAGAAGAAGTCCGGGCCGTTGAGGTGCTTGTCGCGGCCTTCGCTGTTGCTGTCGACGCTCTCGGCCTTGACGGTGATGTCCATCGAGCTCTTGCTGGCGTCTTCCTTGTTGATGTTGAACGTGCCCGAGACTTCGTTGAAGCGGCCGTAGAAGTTCGACACGTTGTTGTGCTTCACTTTGAAGAGCACGGAGGAGTGGACGTTGTCGACTTCGAAGGCGTCGGCGACCGCGGGGGCGGGCGTGGCGATCGCTGCGGCGACCACGGCCTGGGTGATCGTCGGCTGCATGGCGACGGTGGTGACAGTCGCGGGCTGGGAGGCGTTGCCGCAGGCGTTGCAGAATGCGCCGGACATGTACGCCGCGCCCAAGCCACCCGCCGCCACCAGACCAGCCACAACAAGCAAGTTCTTCATGTGCATCTCCAAAGTCAGACATCGAACCAAAGGCGACCGACGAATGTCGGTGCAAGGAGCGTCGAGCGAACCAACGCTCAGGACCGACCTGCAAGTCGCCATCATCGCGCTCGGCCACTCAGCCGAACCCGTGACGGTACGTCTGGTTCAGATGCGCCAAGACTGGAGAGGTTGCGACGATCCTAAGGTCACTACAAGACCTGCTCGTCTCTAATTTGCGTCCAATTTCACAACCTTGTGCGGCAACGGCACTTTGGCCATTTGGCCTGGTGGCAGTTTGGCACTTTCTTTTACGCCGCCTTCTTGGCCTGCTGGCGTTCTTCCGTCCGCCAGGCCAAGGCTTCCGCAGCGACGCCCCGCTCGCGGTGGGCCGAGCCGATCGTCAGGATGCCCAGCAACCCGGCACCGACGCAGGCGAGGCTGGTCCAGCCGTGGAGGAGTTCCGAGCCCGGGACCGCGCCGGTCATCATGAGGACGCAAACGCCCAACGCGACCAGGCCCAGGCCCATGCGCAGGCTCCGGAAACGCATCGCGTCGTGGCGGGCGAGCACTTCGGGCGTGCCCAGGCGATGGGCAAGCCAGAGGCAAGTGGCGACACAGGCCGCGCTGCCGGCGAGGAGGGCGACGAGAATGAGGCCGTCGGTCATGACAGAGGTCATGAGGGGCGTATCGGACTGAATCTCAAGCGAAATCAGGCGTTCGTGCTACCCAGAGCCAACGGGCCCCACGCGCGAGCGTGGGCAAACTTCAGATGCGCAATTTTCGCGCCAAGCTCTCGAACGCAAGTGCTCAGACCCGCACGCACCTATCGACGGCGACGCTTCGCCAACACCGACATGCCGACCACGCCAAGCGCGACCGCTCCGGGCGTCGGCACGAGCACGCCGTTTGCCGTCGTCTGCAGGTTGCCCGCGATGTCCGCGCCGATTTGGTTCAGCGTGAGGTTGAGCAGGACGTTTGCCGGGGCGTTGGGGTCCAGCGTGGGCAGCGGCAGTTCAAACTCCGGGATGACTTGGGCGGGGTTCTGCGTCTGCGTGAAGTCGATGGGCGTCAGCGACGTGACCACGGCGGTGTTGCCGTTGAAGACGACCGAGCCCGCGAAGCCGAAGGGCAGGGCCGTCGCGCCGGGCAGGTCAAAGGCCTGGCCCAGGACGCTTGCGGAGAGCGTGACATTGACGAGCGCGGCGACGGCGAAGTCGTAGGTGTTGGGGCCGGTCTGGGTGAGCGTGCCTGCGGACGGACCCGCCTGCGCGAGAGAGAGGGTCGTCAGGCTGGCGTTGCCGATCGGCAGATTGATGGGGACGCCCGGGTAGAGGAACGTGGGGTTGCGGGTGCGGAAGGTCTCGGTGGAGAGGGAAACTGTGAGCGGCAGGTTCGCCGGGCCGCTCCCGAGGAAGTTGGCGGAAAGGTCGCTGAGCGAAGCGATGCCGTTGGCGGAGTCAAAGGACATGCGGAACCCGCCCGTGGTGTCGGTGTTGAGGTTGCCGTTGAAGCCCGCGCCGAGGTTGTTGACGTTCACGGCGACGTTTTCGGTGGCGCCGAAGGGGCCGAAGAAGCCGGGCTTGGTGCGGGTGCCGGTGGGGTTGGTGGTTTCGTTGTAGTTGCCGATGAGGGTGCCGGAGGCATCGAGGCCGGAATCGATGGTGGCGGTGAGGCCGCTTTGGGCGGGGAGGTAGGTGAAGTCGTAGACGGCGAGGATGTCGGCGCGGGCGGGGGCGGCCGTGAGACCGACAAGTCCGGCAAGCAGGACGACATGAGCAACAGTTCCGTGCGCGCGCAGCATCTAGACCACTCCTCGAGTCCCCATGGACAAGATGCCACGCGATCTGGCTTCTGCCCACTCGATTTGCTAGTTTGTTTTCAGACCTTGCCCACTTTCGCACTTTCGCACTCGGCTCGTTTCAAAGAGGCGGGCTTGATTCGCCCCGGGTAAACGCCCGATATCCTCGTCGCCGTGCCTGATCGCCCCCGCCATGTCATCATCTCTCCCTGCCGGGATGAGGCTGCGTTCATGCGTCGCACGCTGGACACGGTCTTGGGGCAGACGTTGCCGCCCACGCTGTGGGTGATTGTGGATGATGGGAGCACGGATCAGACGCCGGCGATTCTCGCGGAGTATGCGGCCAAGCATGGCCTCGCGCAGCGTGAGAGCGGCGGGACGGAGATTCGGATCGTCACGCGCGACAATCGCGGCAAGCGGAAGGTCGGGCCGGGCGTGATCGAAGCGTTTTACGCGGGGCTGCGGACGATCAACCTCGATGAGTTTGACTACGTGACCAAGCTGGATCTCGATCTTGATCTGCCGCCTCGGTACTTTGAGATTTTGCATCAGCGCATGCTCGCCGAGCCGCGGTTGGGGACGTGCAGCGGAAAGGCGTACATGCCGGTTGATCCCGCGAACGTCGAAGGCGCGTATGTCAGCGAGTTCCTTGGCGACGAAACCAGCGCGGGGATGACGAAGTTCTATCGCGTTGCGTGCTTCAAGCAAATCGGCGGGTTTGTGCGGCAGGTGATGTGGGACGGGATTGACTGTCATCGATGCCGGATGCTGGGGTGGATCGCGAAGAGTTGGGATGAGACGGAACTGCGGTTCAAGCACCTTCGGCCGATGGGGAGCAGCCACAAGGGGATATTCACGGGGCGCATGCGTCACGGCTTTGGGCAGTGGTTCATGGGCACATGCTTCCCATACATGACGGCGAGCGCGGTGTTTCGCATGGCCAAGAAGCCGTATGTGGTGGGCGGGCTGGCGATGTGGTGGGGTTATGTGCGGAGCATGCTGAAGAACGAAGCGCGGTATGAGGATGCGGAGTTTCGCGCGTTCCTGCGGACGTGGCAGTGGCGGAGTCTGTTCCACGGGAAGGCGGAGGCGACGAAGTCGATGGAGGTTGAGCGCGCGGGGGCGTGGTCGCTGGAGCGGGCGCCGATGGCGATGCCAGTGGAGGGGTGATGGCACCGCGCGATGACCGGGCCGCTCGATTGCGAGAGGGGCCCGTTGGGTGCTGGTGGGTGCTACGTTGAGGGCGTGAGCGCGTCTTCGTACATCCTGGCGGGCATTGATGAGGCGGGGTATGGGCCGCTGCTGGGGCCGCTTTGCGTTGGGCTTACGGTGTTTGAGGCGCCGGCGGCGAGCGATGGGGCGGCGCAGCTGGATCTGTGGAAGTTGCTGGAGACTGGTGTCTGTCGCGAAGCGGGGCGGGGCGGGCGGCATGATGCGCGGGGGCGGATCGCAGTCGCCGACAGCAAGCAACTGAAGTTGTCGTCGTCGGTCAAGACCACGCATCCGCTGGTGCACCTGGAGCGGGGTGTGCTGGCGATGGTGATGGCGATGCGAGCGGCTGCGGAGGGTGGCGAGAGCGATGCGGCGGCGATGACGGATGACTGGTTGCTGGAGCAACTCGGTACCGAGTGGCCCGGAGCGAATTGGTATCAGGGGGACGCGGTTGCGATGCCGTTCGCGAATGACGAAGGGCTCTTGCGGATTGCGACGGCGCAGTTGCGGCGGGCGATGAGCGGGGCGGGTGTGGCTCTGCACGCGATGCGATGCCGGGTGGTGGGGGAGCGCGAGTTCAACAAGCTGGCTCGGGAGCAGGGCGGGAAGGCGGCGACAACGGGGGCTGCGCTTCGGGAACATCTGCAGTACGTGTGGGAGCGATGGGGGCTGGTCGCGACGGACGGGTCGGGGCGATTGGGGATCGCGTGCGATCGGCAGGGCGGGCGGGCGATGTATAAGGAGTTTCTGGAGTCGTGTCTGCCCGGGGCGACGGTGTCGATCGTGGAGGAGTCGGAGACGCGGAGTCGGTATGTGGTGGAGGAAGAAACTGCAGATGGGCGGCGGCGCGCGGGCGTGAGTTTTCTGGTGGAAGGGGAGCAGGGGCACTTGCCGATTGCGCTGGCGTCGATGATCGCCAAGCTTGTGCGAGAACTTGCGATGGCGCGGTTCAATCGTGCGTGGGGAGAGGAAGCACGCAAGCGTGCGGGGATTGAGCTCAAGCCCACGGCGGGATACGCGACCGACGGCGGGCGATGGCTGCACGATGCGCGGGAAGTGCTGACCAAGGCGGAGCGGGAGGCGTTGGTTCGGGTGGTGTAGCGAAAGGCAATGGGGGCTGGGCACTGGGGTTTGGAGACGGATTGGCTGTGAAGTTGGGGTAGATCGGGGGTTGGGTGCAACATTCCAGCGTGCCGGCTGGTACAAGTTTGCATGCGGATACCGACGAGCAAGCTGTATCGAGCATTTCCCGAACTCGACCCGTTCGAGGATGAGAAGTGCATCCGGTTTGTGCGCGTGGCTCAGGGGCCGTGGTGGTGGCGGGGTGTTCGGTTCATCTGTTTGGTTGTGTTGTGGGTCGTGACGTTTGTCGGGGTGTCGTGGGGACTCGCCGAGGGTGCGTCGGCGATCCTGATGGACAGCGACAACTGGCGGCGGACGTTTGGGCCGATTCCGGAGATTCTGGGGCTCGTGCTGTGTGCCGGGGCGGGGATGGCGATTGCGTCGGTAGGGACGCTGATGCTGCGCGACTTCTTGCTGCGGCGGAGCGTTCGGCGGGTGCTCAAGGGAAGCGCGAACTGCTGGAACTGCGGGTATGGGTTGCTGGGCTTGCCCGTGTCGAGCGAGCGGACGATCACGTGTCCGGAATGCGGGTCGGTGTCGGGCGTGGATGTGTCGCTGGCGGAGCTTGCGGAGAACAACGGGCGGGTGGTGCAGAGCACGGAACTGATTGCGCAGCGGCCGCCTCGGATTCCGATCTGGCGAAGGAAGATGGTGCGGCGGGTTGCGATCGGGGTGGTTGCGGCGGTGCTGCTGCTTGCTGGGTCGTGGGAGGTGTGGATTCAGGTGCAGGCGGCGCGGGCAAGGGCGATGAACCCGGGGGCGAAGGGATTGATGGCGCATGTGCTCAAGGGGCAGACGACGATGTCGGCGGAGTCGGATGCGTGGAGCATTGCGGTGGCGGCGGGGTTGGCGTTTAGTGATGCGCAGGCGGCGGTGCGCGGGGAACATGGGGGGAGTTGGCCGCGATACAGGCTGCCCGAGGACATGCGCAAGGCGGTCGATGCTGGTGAGACTCCGCGGAATGTCGCTACAGCGTGGCTGGTGAGCGAGCCGGAGCTGTATCCGAACTTCGCCGGAGTGGTTCGAGATGTTCTGGCAGCAACGCCTGAGGAGACCAAGTACAACGCGGCGTGCGGCGAGCTCGCGCGGGCGGTGATCGCCAGCCCCCACATGAAGCCGGTGTACGACGGGTTGCGAAGGCTTCGCGTGGGGCCAGACGGGATCGCGGCGGTGGGGGGGATGCGGAGCATTCATCTGCCGGATGGCGAGCCGGCGATGGTGGTTTCATTGCCAGAGCTGGGCCCGATGCGGCAGGTGGCTCGCATGCAGGCGGGGCGCGTGGAACTGCTGGGTGCGAAGGGCGAGGTGGATGAGGCCATCGGCGTGATCGAAGAGATGCTGGTGATGTCGCAGGTGCTGGGAGATCAGGCGTTCCTGTTTGACCGGCGGGTGGCGAGCGAGATGCAGAGCTTGGCGCTGGCGCGGGTTGAAGGATTGCTGGATCGTGACTTGAGCAAGGCTCAGGTTGAGCGGCTGGCTCAACTCGTGCGCGAGCGGACGATGCAGACGAGCATCGATCGTGCGCTCGACGGGGAGCGGCTTGTGTATGCGAGCAATCTGAGTTGGATCTTCGGCAGTGCTTCGCGCACGCGGTTTGGGATGCTGTCGCCCGGGTTCGTGAAGGTGGCGAGTCAGTTTGCGGGCAGCGACTTTGAGTATCCGGATGTCTTCGAGCAAGCGATGAAGCATGACTTGGGCACGCTGGGACGCAATGTCCGATTCGCGGATGACTATTTCGCGCATTACAAGGCGCAGGCCGCGCTGCCGATTGCGAAGCGAGGCACGCTGCCGGTGGGTTTGAAACAGGAGCTCGATCGGCTGGTGCTTGCCAAGTTCTTCACGCCGGGTCTTGAGTGGGCGTTGCAGGCGTTTGACTGGGAGCGGCAGAGAATCTCTGGCGTGCAGGCCCGCCTCGCCATCGAGCGGTATCGTCATGAGCGCGGCGCGTATCCCGACACGCTCGAGCAGATCGCGGGGTTGATGGAGGGCGGCGTGCCAGTTGATCCGATGTCGGGGCAGCCGATGCTGTACAAGCGGGTGGATCCGAAGACGGATGAGTTTGGGCTGTCGTACTTGCTGTATGTGCCGGGGCCGGATGGGACGGACAACGGGGGCGTGCGGGCAAAGCCGCCGGAGGGCCGAACTGGGAAGGTGACGTGGCGTGAGTTGCCGTCTGGGGCGGATTTTGTGCTCAATGATCCGGAGCGGTGAATTGGCGCGCGGTGTGGCGAACGGATTCGGGCCGCAGGTCGTCAGCGGATCGGCGCGTTCATGGCGAGAAGCTTGTCGCCGATATCAGACATCTTCACGATGCCGATCATCCAAAGCAAGAGTCCGGTCAGGCCTACGGGGCTGAAGACGCAGCCGATGAATGGAATCCATCCGAAGATCGTTCCGATGATGTAGCAGAAGCATGCCGCCAGCGCCATGCCCTCGCTGGCGCGCAAGTGCGGAGCATTTCGGACCCGCGCTTCCGCGTTGAGGCATCGAGCCAAGCCCCAATACGCGAAGAACATTCCGACAAAGTGGACGATCGGAATCACCGACAGCACCGTTGCTGATGTTGGCGAGAGTGTGCGCAGTTCGTCTCGCACAACGCGCCACATTCGCAGAATCCACCAGCCGTACACGACGTAGGTGCTCACACCGAACGCAGCGGTGGAGGCGATCATGATGAACTTCAAATCGTCCGTCAACTTGCGGCCCAGGAAGGTCATGATCGAGATGAGGAAGAGCGGCGTCAGGATGGTGCCCGCCATGAGCGCGACGATCGTCCATCCGTGTGCCTGCAACGCGAAGCCGGCCTTCGCTGCTGAAGCGATCACGTGTTCGGTCGCTGGCATGGGCTGTGCGACAGCTTTATCGCCCGCGAATCGCGAGTCTGGCAGACCATCTCCGAAACGACGTTCTTGATCCGCCCGCATCCGTTCGCCCTTTCGTTGCTCAAGCCCGCGGTTGAAAGCTCCCCGGGCACACCCTCGCTCCAGTCTCATTGACTGAAGCACGACACTTTAACAAGTTTTCTCGTAGCTTGCAACGGGGTCTTTCCTCACATGCCCATCCCTTGCTTTGCCCACTCCGCCTGCGTTGTGAACGCCTTCAGCAGGAACGGGGAGCACCTTTGAGAGCCACTGATGAGCCGCGAAGCCAGAAGGCGCGTCGCCGCTGTCGCGTCCTTACCATTCTCGGCTATGACCACCACGCCCCGCTCACCTTCCAACCCCATCGTCACCTCCGCCCGCCCGATCGATCCGCAGGCGGTGACGATCTCCGGCTTGGTGCTCGATCCGGTTTACACGCCCGCGACGATCACGACGACGCTGGACTCGCCGGGGGCAATGGAGGCGAACCTGGGCAAGGGAGCGATGCCCGGCGCGTATCCGTATACGCGCGGGCTCTTCCCGCAGGGGTATCGCACGCGGCTGTGGACAATGCGGCAGTTTGCGGGCTTTGGCTCGGCGGACGACACGAACCAGCGGTTCAAGTACCTGCTCAGCCAGGCCAAGGGCACGGCGGCGAACACGGGGCTTTCGACGGCGTTTGATCTGCCGACGCTGATGGGGCGCGACAGTGATGATGATCTGTGCGTGGGCGAAGTGGGCAAGTGCGGCGTCGCGATCGACACGATCGAGGACATGCACCGGCTGTACGCGGACATTCCCGTCGATCAGGTGACGGTGTCGCAGACGATCAACGGGCCGGCGGCGGTGATCTGGGCGATGTACCTCGCGCACGCGATGCAGCGCGGTATCGGCTGGGACAAGCTGGGCGGCACGCTGCAGAACGACATCCTGAAGGAGTTCCACAGCCAGAACGAGTTCATCTATCCGCCCGAGCCTTCGGTGAAGCTGGTGGTGGACACGATCGAGTTCCAATCCAAGTTCGTGCCCAAGTGGAACTCGGTGAGCATCTCTGGATATCACATCCGCGAGGCGGGCAGCACGGCGCACCAGGAACTCGCGTTCACGCTCCGCGACGGCATGGAATACGTCGAAGCCAGCCTCGAGCGCGGGCTCGACATCGACGCGATCGGGCCGCGCCTGTCGTTCTTCTTCAACTCGCACAATGAGTTCTTCGAGGAGATCTGCAAGCTTCGCGCGGCACGCCGCATCTGGGCCCGCGTGATGCGCGAGCGATACGGGGCCAAGAACGAACGCAGCTGGTTCATGAAGACGCACGTGCAGACGGCGGGGTGCTCGCTGACGGAGCAGCAGCCGATGAACAACATCGTGCGCGTCGCGTATCAGGCGATGGCGGCGGTGCTGGGCGGGTGCCAGAGCCTGCACACCGACAGCATGGACGAGACGCTGGGCCTGCCCACCGAGCAGGCCGTGACGGTCGCGCTGCGAACCCAGCAGATCCTCGCGCACGAAACCGGCGTGACGCGCACGACCGACCCGCTGGGCGGCAGCTGGTTCGTCGAGAGCCTCACGGACACGATGGAGCGCGAGGCGATCCGCCTCATCGAAGAGATTGATGGGATGGGGGCGTATGGGAAAGCGAAAAGCGAAAAGCGGCAAAGCGAAAATGAAGGCGTCGCGGTCGGGACGTCGGTTGCGACGAATGCCGAATCCCGAATCCCGAATCCCGCTCTCCCCCAGTACGCCGCGTATGACCCCAAGGACTCCTTCGGCCGCAGCGTCATCGCGGGCATCAATCGCGGGTACTTCCGCCGCTCGATCGCCGAGGCTTCATACCGCTTCAGCGAGGAGTGCGAGGCCAACGACCGGATCATCGTGGGTGTCAACGCGTACGTGGACAAGGACGAGAAGCGGACGATTGACATCCTGTCGATCGGCCACGAGGTCGAGGTCGATCAGATCTCGCGGCTGAAGAACTTCAAGCAGCGGCGGGACGCCAAGCAGGTCGCCGCGGCCCTGGACGCGATCCGCAAGGTCTGCCGGGGCGAGCGGGCGGAGTTTGCGATGCTCAGCACCGCGCCGAACACGCCCAGCCCGAGCGCGACGCCGAAGGTGACCACAGGCGAAACGGCAGACTGGAACTTCGGCCTGCACCCGACGAACGTGATGCCCGCGCTCATCAACGGCGCACTGGCCAACTGCACGATGGGCGAGATGACGCAGGCGATGGCGGATATCTATGGGCGGTACAGCGGCGGACCGGAGTGGTAGCCCCCCCCGCCCCGCCCCCGCCCCCCGCCCCCGTCGCCTCCGAGGCAAGAAGATTCACTGCGGCAGCCAGGGCGTCCGCGTGGCACGAGTCGACGAAGTCGTGAGTGCGGCGGCAATCAACTCGGCTCCCCCCGGCGCCGAGGAAGAGACGGAATCAACGCCCGACGCCGCGAAGTAGTCCCCCCGGCCCCAGCGTTTGCTCCCCGAATTTAGCATTTGCCACCACAGCTCGCAGTAGCATGTCAGCTGCCGACCAATTCTCCTATAGCTTCGAAGCCGAGGGCTTGTCCTTGCACGCATCAATAACGACGACCTCAATGCGATGTCCGTTGAGTTGCATTTGTTGTGCCTCAAGTTGCACCTGATAAATCATGTCGTCATGATTGTCGTCGTATTTAACGATCAGGAAGATGCCAATTCTTGTGTGGTCGGCGTTCAGATATGCCGTTAACTGACGCGAAAGCCCTTCCTTTAGCTTGCGATTGCGAGCTAGTTTGACCTCAAGCAAGCATTTGGCTTTGAAACCCTTTGAAAACTTGAAATCGACGGGACCCCGCCCGATGTTTGCCTCCGGATCGACTGCCACGTTATTGGAGGCGCACGTCAAGTAGACCACGCCCAGAAAAAGCGTCTGGACGGCCTTTTCGGGCTTGCCCTTATTGCCGTCCCAAAGCACCGACCAGCCGCGCTGCTCTTCTAGGTAGTGCTTAAAGTAGCCACACAGTTTTCGAACAAAGTCGCCCATGTCTTCGTGTGATTCAGGTTCCTCAAATGCGAGTGGGTGGTTCGCCACGAATGCACGTGCTGCGTCCGGTGCAGTTAGTCCCAGTGGATCGTTAACAAAGTTATACGATGTACCACGAGTTCGCTTCGCGAACTCAATAAACTCTTTACGCCGGACGGGGTCTTTTCGTGCTTCGTCAAGTATTCGGTCTTTATCAAAACGCACAAGTTTTTGCTCAAGCTTGTCGCGATTCTGTTCAGTCCATTGGCGGGCAGCAAACCTACTAAACTCGTCTATACCCAGTACCGGTAGTTTTCGTAGAAAACGCTTGGGCGAAAGCATTAGCGGTCGCCCCGTCGCGGGATCGTGAGGCAGTTCTGCCTGTATCGCGACCCATCGCTGATCATCGAGTGAGTAGCGAGCTCGATCTAGCGTCACCAACTCGGTGGGAACTCCTAATTCTTTGCAGATTCGGGTTGTGTACTTGGCAAACCGCCACTTCGTGATTCCGGCAGCCGCGTCGCTGATTCGGTCTGGCCCCATGTTGCCGCTCAGCAATCCTATTTCCTCGAAGTGGTTGATCTCCGTCAGCCCGTGGCCAATGGCGGAAACCATTGCCGCAGCCATCGCAGTTGCAAGCTTGTGACCAGATCCAGTGCCTTTGTTCGACTTGCTGAAGCCAAGAGTCAGTTCGTCGACCTCGCGAAGTGTCAAGTCAGCAATGATGTTCTTGGAGATGGGATTCCCGAAATCTGGGCCCGCCTGAGCCACAGCGTGCAATTGGTGCCGGAAGAACGCAACTATTTCATCATGCGCCCCCTTAAACTCATCATCGTGCTCCATATCGAGCATCAAGAAGGGGTCTACGCAGAGGGCGGAGTCCACTACGATGCATTGATCGAACCAGTCCTCCTTGCCGGTTTTCGAAATGCCGAAAGCTTGGCTGAACGTGAGAGCATTGACATGGTCTTTCATCTGAGGTGTCCTGATATTGAATAAACTATAGATCTGGACAGCGATCGGCTTGTGGCATGCGGCATGACTTTATGCGCGTGGCACTATTTGTGAAGGCATGCAATTGATCTGTATGCGCTGGTGTGGATTGATGCGGACGGGTTGTGGTGTGATTGCCGCCGATACCTTTTCTTTAGTCTCTTTGGGATTGATGGGGCGGCTGACGCCAGATCCAGAATCTGGGGGGCCCCTGTGCCATGCCAACTCGCTCACGCGCCATGCGGAGCGAATTGGGGTCCATCCTAAGCCGCTCGCGTGCCATGCGGAGCGACTTGTGGTCCATGCTGAGCCGCTCCCGAGCCATGCGGAGTGACTCTTCATCCATATGGAGCCACTCGCGTGCCACGCGGAGTGACTTTTGGTCCATGCGGAGTCGCTCACGAGCCACGCGATTTCGCTCGCGCGGGCTCGTCTGGGGCGGGGTGGGGCTCCGATTCGCGCAAGAAGGTGCCGGATTTGGGTCCAAGCGCCCGGTTATCACCGAACGCACCCAAACTCATCCCAATCAATTCTCTGTCTTCCTCTCCCCCCGCCTCTGTCTTCCTCTGCGTTCAAAAGCCCACGATCCAATTCCACGTTCCGCGTTCAAGTGGCCCCGTCTTTCGCTCGATGCGGTTTGTATCGAGCGTGCCGGATGCTCCATCTGTGACGGTGGGGGGACACGTTCACAGGCGAACTTGTCAGGAGACTCTTCATGTCCATTCTTCCTTCTCGCACGCAGGACCTGCTTGATTGGTTCAACCAGCGTGGGCCGGTCTGGATTGAGCAGGCGATCAACATTGGGATCACCAGCGCGCAGGCCACGGCCTTCAACACCAAGGCGACGGCGGCCCGCAACGCGTACAACGCGCGGCTGGCGGCGCTGGAGGCGGCCCGGGTGGCGGCGAATGTGCAGCGGGATGCGATCACCGATGCGCGGCGTAACGCCAGCGATCTGCTCCGCATCATCAAGGCGTTTGCCGAGAACCAGGCCAATCCGCAGATCGTGTATGACCGGGCCCAGATTCCCGCTCCGGCCGTGCCCAGCCCCGCGCCACCTCCGGCAAAGCCGTCTGACATCACCGTGGAACTGACGCCCACGAGCGGCGCGATCACGCTCCGCTGGAAGGCGAGCAACCCCGCGGGCACGGCGGGCACGAGCTACATCGTGCGCCGCCGCACCAGTGCTGCGGCGGAGTTTGCGTTCATTGGCGTGACGGGCACGAAGGAGTTCGTGGACAGCACGTTCTTTGCCGGGCCGGATAGCGTGCAGTACACCGTGCAGGGCCAGCGCGCGGACAGCGCGGGGCCGGTCTCGGATATTCTGACGATCAACTTTGGGCGCGGGCCTGGGGTCGGGGGGCAGGGGATTCAGAGTGTCGAGGGTGGGACGGTGTCGCAGGCGGTGAAGCTGGCGGCTTGAGAAGTGGAAAGCTGAAATGAACATTGATCGGGCCCCGCATGTGTGTGCGGGGCCCGATTTGCTTTCATGTCGGCTTTGCCACCGGGTAGCATCACGCTTGAAGTCCCGCCCGGAACCTGGCTGCTCCAGGTCGATTGGTGGAGCGCCTTACGGTCGCCGATGCGATCAGGTCCGTCTCTCCCAAACTGCCTTGGTCGCGGCCGCTGCCACGCCGAAAGGGCTTTCAACGTGATCAAGTCAATTATTGTTGTGATCGTTTGTGCTGCGGTTGTCAGCGTCGGGTGCAGCAGGCGGTCAGAATCCGCCGCGGGCCTTCGTGCTGCGCCAGCGCACGATCAAGCACAGGCTGCTCAGGACGCCGCGGCGTCTTCTCGATCGCACGATGTGCCGCCGCGGCCTGCTTCGCTGGTCATCGATGTTGCGGCCACGTCTGAGATTCGCGGCGTCGTGCGGGCAGTGTTTGAGGATTCGCGCGGCACACTGTGGATCGGCGGCGAGTGCGACCTGTTTCGCAACGATGGAAGCACGCTGACCAGCTACGACATCAAGGATGATCTGGGGCGGGGCGTCACGATCATGAAGATCGTTGAAGACAAGGCCGGCACCATATGGTGCGGAACGGACGGCGGCATCACCCGGATTGACGGCAAGTCATTCACGAGCTATGGCGAAAAGGACGGATTGATCAGTGGCTCTGTGTGGAGCATGGCCTTTGACGCGAGCGGCGTGATGTGGATCGGCACCATCGAGGGCGTCTGCCGATTCGATGGCAAGACGTTCTCCCCGCCCCCCTTCTCCATTCCGGAAGCCCAGCCCGATCCGACCCGAGGCGTGACCAGCAGCAAGTTCGTGCATTGCATCACGGTGGACCGCAAGGGGCGGGTGTGGTTTGGCACCAACGGTGGCGCGTACGTCTACGACGGCAAGACCCTGACGAACATCTCCGAACGCGATGGCCTGCCGAACAACGCCGTGAGCGGCATTCTCGAGGACAAGTCGGGGAACATGTGGTTCGGGACGGTTCACGGCGGCATCAGCCGGTTTGATGGAAAGAACTTCACAAACTTCACGCAGCAGGGAGTCATTGAAGGCAAGGAGACCTGGTGCATGCATGAAGGTTCATCCGGGAACCTCTGGTTCTCCGCCAAGCGATCTCCTCTGTACCGATACGACGGCAACGCATTCACGATGCTCAAGGAGCAGGACGAAGTCACGTCGCTCGCGTTCACCATCCTGGAAGACAGCAGAGGACGGCTGTGGCTGAGCGGAACGAATGGCCTGTTTCGGCACGACGGCGAGTCGTTTGTCAAAGTCACAAAGGATGGGCCGTGGGGGTTGTGATCGCTGTCTTGGGTGTTGATGGCCTGGCGGCGGCAGAAATGGCACCAATCTGCCTGCCCTGAGGTGGAGGAAGGCGAGAGTCTTGCGCTGCCCGTGCCCGCCAACGCGTTCACATCGATCTCTTCGAGATTGATGCCATGGTCGACGACACGCGCCGAGCATCGAGTCTCAAATGACACGAACCGGCGATTGTGCCGCCGGTTCGTGTGAACTGAGCTCTCGATGTCGGCGGGTGGTGGGGGGGCGGGGGGCGGGCTCAGCCGCACACCGAGCAGGGGCCTTCGCTGAAGAGCAGCAGGAAGCTCTCGATGTCGCAGGGGTCAAACAGGGAGCCGTCGTTGTTGAAGTCGATGTCGTTGCAGGTGGCGCCCTGTGGGATGCACGGCCCTTCGCTGAAGACGCTCAGGAATGCGTTGATGTCCTGGGGGTCAAACGAGCTCCCATCGGTGTTGAAGTCGATCGAGTCGCAGGTTGGGCCAGGCGGGGGCACGGGGCTCGCGAAGCGAAACCCGAGAGTGCTCCCCTCGCTTGTTGGAACAGCATAGTTGATAAATGCCGGATCGAGCCCAAAGACGAGGTTCGGATTGGCGTTGAAGCCCGACGTGAAATCGCCGCCCATCTGGCCCCGGAAGCCCTGGCTGAACGCGGTGGTCTCCAGCCACTCGCGCACGTTGCCGTTCATGTCGAACGCGCCGTAGAAGCTGGTGTTTCCGGCCGAACCGACCGTCGTCACGTTGCCGTTCTGCCCGTTCCAGACAGAGTTCGAGTTGTAGTTGACCCTCGTGGCGCTCGGGTTGGCGATGTCGCCCGTCGCGGTGGCCGCCGCAACAAACGGCGAGAGATTGCTCCGCGTTGCAAATCGCCAGAAGTTGTCGGTGTCGCCGCCCTGGCTGGCGGGTTGGTGATAGCCGGCCTTGATGAACTCGTCCTGCGTGGGAAGGAAGATCTGATTGTGATTCGAGAGGTCGCGCGTGATAGCGCTGAGTGTGTTTGCGTTCAAGGTGTAGACGCCGCTCTCGGTGCTGCCCGAGCCCTGCCCGTTGGTCAGCCAGTTGGCCATGCGGGCCACGTCGAAGAAGCTCACGAAGTTCACGGGCTTGTTGCCCATGTTGGGCTTGACGGAGTATGTGAAAGAGCCGTCGGTGCCCGTGCGGGTGATGCCGCCGCGCGGGTCCGAACCCATGCTGGGGTTGTAGAGGCCGTTGGGGTCGCTCGCGGCGACCACGTTGAGGAACGCGGCGTACTGCGAGTTGGTGACCTCAAAGGCACCGATGCGGTACTCGTACGCGACCCCGCCACGGCCAAAGGCGTTGGGGTCGCCCGCGTTGCCGGCGTTGCCGACGGTGCGAAACTCGATGATGACCTGCGCCGATGCAATCGACGCGCTCAGGCCGGTAACGGCCGCGAGCGCGGCCACGCCGAACGATTTCTTCACAATGCGTCTCCTCTGGCCCCACAAACACACGCCAAAGAGAGTGGCTTCAGCCACCGGTCTATATGTTGCGAACGAGTTCTGCGATTGCAGGATCAATCTTTAAATTGCAAAAGCCTTGAGCGGGCCAGGGGCAAACATGGGGCCCTTGACGTGCCGTGGGCTGCGTGCGTTGACGCTGCCGTGCGGACGCGGAACAGGGACCTTTGTGCCTCGTGCTGGCGTTCGCCCGCCGTCGTGCAGCGATCGTGCACGTGGTTCTCGCATCACCTTCGTCGCTGGAGTTCAACAAAGTGACCATCGCTACGCTGCATTGTGACTGCATCCTTGCCCATCCGTCGCCTCTCGTCGCTCTCTCCTGAGCAGATGTCGCAGCTTGCAGAGCTGACGATCGATTGCGTGGAGCGCGGGGCCAGCATCGGGTTCATGCTGCCGCTGACGAAGGAGCGAGCCTTGGACTTCTGGCGGCGGGTGGCGAAGACAATCGATCAGGGTCGGCGCCTCATCCTCGTGGCCGAGGACGCGTTGGGCATCTGCGGCACGGTGCAACTCGTGATGGATCTTGCGGACAACCAGCCGCATCGGGCGGATCTGGTGAAGTTGCAGGTGCACAGCCGGGCCCGGCGGCGGGGTCTGGGCGAGGCGCTGATGCGGGAGGCGGAGCGATACGCGCGGCTTGATGGCAAGACGCTGCTGGTGCTGGATGCGGTGACGGATGGCGACGCGGCCCGGCTCTATGAGCGGATCGGGTGGACGCGCGTGGGGGACATTCCAAACTTTGCGTTGTTTCCGGATGGAAGGCCGTGCAGCACGACGTTTTACTATCGCGATCTGGGATGATGTCGGCGATCGCGATGGTGTGGTGGTCGCCTTGGGATCACTCTTCCTTCGCGACGACGCCCTTGTGATATGTCGTATAGACGTGCACCTGTGCTTTCATGCCGCCCAGATGCTGCTTGATGAGCGGTTGCACGACGTCCCACGTGAGTCCGCCCACGCCAGTGGCCAGGCGGGGCAGGGCGATGCTGGTGACGCCTTCGGCCTCGGACCAGGCGCGGAGGGCTTTGAGCGCGTGGTTGACGTTCGCCACGCTGGCGCGGCCTGGCTTGTCGCCGTGTTCATAGCCGCCTTCTTGCGTGAGCAGGGCGACGATGCGGACGGGACCATGGTCGGACGCGCCGGCCCATTCCCAGATCGTGCCGGGCTTGGGATGGCTGGTCTGGCAGTAGTGACGGAAGTCCTTGTACATGGCGGGCCACTTCTCGCGGAGGAGGAGGGCGAGGCCGGAGTGGAAGGGGTCGTTGGGGGAGACGCCGTGGGCGACGGCTTGGGCGCGGGAGAGCAGGATGTCGCCGGAGACTTCATGGAGGTTGGTGGTGAAGGTGGACATTGTGAAACTCCTTGGCAAGAACTGGGAGGAAGGGACGACAAACGGACGAGCGCAGAAGTATTGAGGTTCTCTTTGTCCGAATTATAGCCCTTGCAATCTCTGCGTGGAGGCAGACAGATTGTGATCGCTGCGTCAATCCGTAAGGGTCTGTCGAGAAGAGTTTTGCGATGAATCTCGGTGCGACGAATCACGTCTCACTTGGCTTGGCAGCCACGCTACTTCACAACCGGGGACAATCCATCGTTTTCTGGATTCGAGGTGACGACGTTCCGGATATTCTGGTCGGTTGATGTCGGCCGCTCGAAGTCCGAATGTCACGTTGCAAACTCAGAGTTCTCGATTCGAGAGAAACCAACGCGCGGCTCGATCGTGCTTGGCCCCGTCCTCTTGCTGCGTTTCGTCGTATGTCCACCTCCGCCGCCCATCGTCAGGCTCCTGCATTTCTTCGAGAGTGGCCGCTCGTTTTGCTAGGCGCGACGGTGGCGGGGACGATGCTTGCAAAGTCTCAGCTCGCCGCCGCGGCGGATGCGCCGGTGCTCGCGGCGGCGATTCTCGTGGGGCTGAGCGGGATCGTGATCCTGGGCGCGCTGGCGATCGTGCGGCATGCGGAGGTGCTGGCGCATCGGTTGGGCGAGCCGGGCGGGACGCTGCTGCTCACGATGGCGATCACGGGGCTCGAGGCGGCGATGGTGGGGCTGGTGATGTCGACGGGGGAGGAGAAGCCCACGCTGGCACGCGACACGATGTTTGCGGTGATCATGCTGGTGCTGAATGGATACCTGGGCCTGGCGCTCGTGCTGGGCGGCATGCGGCACAATCAGCAGTCGTACAACCCCGACAGCGCGAACGCGTTCTTGGTGATGATCATCCCGCTGTCGATTCTGAGCCTGGTGCTGCCGGACTTTACCAGGGCCACGCCAGGGCCGACGCTCACGCCTTTTCAGATGGCGTTTGTGTGCGTAAGTTCGGTGGCGATTTACGCGATCTTTCTGCTGTTTCAGACGCGATGGAATCGCGAGTTTTTCGTGTACCGCGAGGATGCCTTGCCGGCGAGTCATGCCGCGCCAGCAGCGGGAGCGGGTTCGAATGCGCAGGATGCGCACGCGGGGCATCATGGCGAATCAAGCGCGTCCACTGCGTATCACGTGACGATGCTCGCGCTGTACGGCGCAGCGGTGATTCTGGTTGCGAAGGGGATTTCGGTGCCGCTGGATGCGTTGGTCCTGAAGGCGGGTGCTCCGCCCGCGCTGGCAGGGTTTGTGATGGCGATGCTGGTGCTGACGCCCGAGTCGATCGCGGCGGTGAGGGCGGCGCGGCAGAACCAGTTGCAGCGGTGCGTGAATGTGCTGCTGGGCTCTGTGCTTGCATCGATCGGGCTGACAGTGCCGATCGTGATCATCGTGTCGCTGACGACGGGACGGGAACTGGTGCTGGGCCTGGAGCCGGTTCAAATCGTGCTGCTGGGAGTGACGCTGCTGGTATCGATGTTGACATTTGGACGCCCAAAGACGAATCTGTTGATGGGCAGTGTGCACCTGTTGCTGTTTGCTGTCGCCGCGGTGCTGATCTTTGATCGGTAGGTCTGCAATCGCAACGTAATCATTTCAATGGATGGGGTCGTAGTTCAGGCGGACGCTGCCTGGAGAATGACCCAGCAAACTCTCCGTCTGTTCACGGCTGGTCCCTCTCGTCCATGCGCTGCAGTAAAACAACGCCTGTATGCCGCAGGTTGTGGGGGACACGCTGCGTCGCCCTGCCCGATAGAGACGCAGATGCGACCAATGATGCACCGATCGCTCCACGAGTCGCTGTCTGGCGACGCGGGCCCCACGCCGCACGACAAAAGGCATGCGTGCGGCGGGCGATGGACGAACCGATGACAGCACTGAGCGACTCGGCGGACTCGGATGCTCCGTCTCGATGACGAAATGCCGCCGGCTTCGACATGGAAGGACATCGCCCAGACCGCACCAAACGAAAAACCCCCGCACTCTCGTGCAGGGGCCTCAAGTGGGCGCAACAGGACTTGAACCTGTGACCTCGGCTATGTGACAGCCGCGCTCTAGCCAACTGAGCTATGCGCCCGTATGTCCTTGTGTTCCTGATGCTTACGGCTTCATGTCTACCCGTATGCCGCAGGTACAGCTTTCGTCAAAAACCCTTGGGGCCGGTTGGGGCAACAGGGGGGGTGGTGAGGATGATAGGCGGATTTACCCGCCGCGCCAACTGAGCAATGTCAATTCTACGAGTTATGCCGCGCGGCATGCTTCGCGTGAAGGCGGCCTCGGCGGTCAACCCTCCTCGCGCTGAATACAAGGAACCCGTCTGTCTTCAAGTTGGAGAGAGACCGCGAAGGCATCCTCGTTGTCGGGTTCGACAACTTCGAGTAGCTCTGCCGCCTGGTGACGCGCGGGAATCGCTTGGGCCCAATCGCATCGCGCAGCTGCGGCATCATGGCGAGATGCTCGATCGCGCTGGAGTGGGTGGTCTTGGTGTGCTTGCGAAGCACGAGCAGCGCAGGCGATTGCCGCTACGTGCAGATCTCGGGCGATTCCGGGCCGGAATGGGGCGCGACGTGCAGCGCGGCGTACCACCTGGCCACGCTCGACAACAACGATGAGCCGGTGATCGCTCGGTTTGCTCTATGCCATCCGCAAGTGCCCACTTGGTATCGCCGCCAAGCCCCTGCCTGATAAGGCCCCGAATCGGCCCGCGGCAACGTGTCCTCGTTCTCTTCAGCCGAATGATGCTGCCTACCCAGTGCCTTGATCCTCCTGGTCTAAGCCGAAGTCAAAAGCTCCATCTCGACGTGGTTCAGGGGTAATGGTCAGGGCCCTGACTGTTAGTTTGACTCCAAGCGAACTGCTTCATGATCGCCCGAAACTGGTGGGCCGCGCGCAGCCATGAACGGCATGCGGCCGAGAATCCTCCAGAATCGTGACTGAATGTTTGATGCAACCTCCCTATCGGGATATAATGGACAAAGGAGTCTGTAATCATATCATCTGAAAGTTGGCAAACTCGAACGAAGCCCGCGTTTCTGCCGTCCGACCGTGTCTGCTTCCTCGCGCTGTCGTGCGCGCAAAGCGGTTGTTCGACCGTGCCAGCATCCGCTGACCAGTCGTCATTCCGGCAAGAGTCTGCCGCGGCAAAGGCGTGGTTCGAGCAGAACACCTCCGTACTGCGGGCGCAGATCAAGAACTCGGCGGCGTACATCACTTTTCCCTCTGTCGGCCAATGGGGCGCCGTTGTCACTGGCGGCCAGTTCGGCCGCCGCGTGGTCAGCCGTCCCGACGGTCGCCAAGATGGCTGGAGCTCCATCAACACCGGCTCGCTCGGCCTTCAGGCCGGCGTGCATGGATTCAAAATGCTGATGGTGGTTCAGGATGAAGCCACGCTCAATCGCCTCCGGGAGAACAAGCTGAGCGGGTCAGTTTCGGGCGTTGTGGTCGTCGCTGAGTCCGGCACGAGCGCGACAGCTCCTTTTGAAAACGGCATCGAGGTCTACCAAGGCGCGAGCTCGGGCTTGATGGCTGGCGTCAACATCGGTCTTGAGTACCTACGCTTCGAACACCTTGACGAGATCAAGTGATCTCAGGACTGGGCCACTTTCTGGCCGTCCTCCCTATGGCAGCCTCAACTTTGTTCATACTGGCGACGCAGCGAGGACATCTGCCGTAGTCGACCAGATTGACTATTCAATGAGATGTTCCAGTCTGGAGTCGAAATGAAAAACTCATCGAAGATTCGCAGGTTACTCGTCGGTTCCGCACTCGGTCCCGCGCTCGCGTTCACGTATCTGGCGTGGGCCCAGACGATGCCGCCGACGTCCCTCGCGCCCTCCGTGGTGGCGACCACGCCTGCGCAGACTGCGACTGCATCTTCGACGCCCTACACCGCCGCGAGTCCGTCCGACGATCCGCGGATGGCGGGCTTCAAGGGCAAGATTGCCAAGAAGTTTGAGGATTCGGTCGAAGACTGGCCGCAGCGTCCCAAGGCCCCGGCTGGGGCGCCGAACGTCCTGGTCATTCTTCTGGATGACGTCGGCTTCGGCCAACTCGGCGCGTATGGCGGCCTCACCAACACTCCCAACCTGAATAAGCTGGCCGCGGGCGGTCTGACGTACACCAACTTCCACACGCCGGCGCTGTGCTCGCCCGCGCGGGCGGCGATTCTCGCGGGCCGCAATCACCACTCGATCGGGTTTGGCAGCCATGCGGGCAGCGCGATGGGGTTCCCCGGCTACAACGGGTTCGTCCCGCCGCAGGCCGCGAGCGGTGCGAAGGTCCTGCAGCAGGCCGGCTTCACGACGTACGCACTGGGCAAGTGGGATCACGTGCCGGCGCGTGAGGTTTCCTCGGTCGGGCCGTTCCTCGGCTGGCCGAGCGGCGACGGGTTCGATCAGTTCTACGGGTTCCCGAATGCGGATCACAACAACTTCGTGGCAGTAATGTACGACGGCCACGCCCCGACGAACGCGTCCGTCGGCAAGCCGGACTACCACCTGACGACCGACATGGCCGACCGCGCGATCTACTGGATCACCGCGCAGGCGTCGATCGCTCCGGATCGTCCGTTCATGATGCAGTGGGCACCGGGCGCAATGCACGCACCGCACCATGCTCCCAAGTCCTACATCGAGAAGTACAAGGGTAAGTTCGACATGGGCTGGGACGCCGCCCGTGATGAGATCCTCAAGAACCAGATCGCCAAGGGCATCGTCCCGGCGGGCACCAAGCTCGCCGCCCGCACTCCCGAGATCGCGGCGTGGGATTCGCTCAACGCCGATCAGAAGAAGATGTACGCCCGTCAGATGGAGGCGTTCGCGGGCATGCTCGAGCACACCGATCACGAGATCGGGCGGATGGTCGCGGCGCTCGAGCGCACGGGCATGCTTGAGAACACGCTCATTTTGATCACGTCCGACAACGGCGCCAGCGCCGAGGGCGGCATGGAGGGCAGCCACAACGAGATGCTCTTCCTCAACGGAATCGCCAGGACGCCCTTCGAGGAGAACTTCAAGCGCGTCGACGTGTGGGGCAGCCAGGAGACGGACAACCACTATCACTCCGGCTGGGCAATGGCGGGAAACACGCCGTACCGGTACTTCAAGCAGACCAACCACAACGGCGGCACGGGCGTGCCGATGATCGTGCACTGGTCCAAGGGCATCAAGGCCAAGGGCGAGCTGCGCACCCAGTACCACCACATCATCGATATCGCACCGACGTTCCTCGATGCCGCGGGTGTACCCATGCCCGGCGAAGTCGACGGTGTGAAGCAGATGCCCTTCGACGGCGTCAGCATGCGCTACTCGTTCGACAACGCCAAGTCTCCGACCGCGCGGCCGGTGCAGTACTACGAGATGTTCGGCAACCGCGCCATCTACAAGGACGGCTGGAAGGCCGTGACGCTGCACGGAAACCGCATGCCGTGGGTGCTGGCCGGGACGTACGACTTCGACCAGGATGTGTGGGAGCTCTTCAACATCAACGAGGATCCCGGAGAGGCCAACAACCTCGCCGCCAAGCACCCCGAGAAGCTCGAAGAACTCAAGAAGGCTTGGGAGGCCGAGGCGCTCAAGTTCAACGTCTTCCCGCTCTACGACGATATCGCCAAGCGGGTCGCCAACGTGGCCAAGCGTGGCGGCACGCCGCGGAACATGTACATGTTCTACCCGCCGGGCGCGGAGTTCATCAACGAGTCGCTGTCGCCGCCGGTCAAGAACCGCAGCCACACCATCACCGCGTCGATGGAGACGGACGGAAAGTCGGACGGCGTGATCGTGGCCGCGGGCGGCTTCTTCGGCGGGTACACGCTGTTCGTGAAGGACAGCATCGTGACCTATACATACAACGCCTTCGATGAGAACTACTTCACGATCAAGTCGAGTGCGCCGCTCGCCGCCGGAAAGCACGAGGTGAAGTTCGTGTACGAGGCCATCCTGCCAAAGGAGAAGGGCGTGCAGCCGAGCGGGAAGGGCACGCTTTTCATCGACGGAAAGGAAGTCGGACGAGGGACGATCGGTCGGACCATTCCCGGCATGTTCTCAGTGTCCGAACCGTTCGACGTCGGCGTGGACAACGGCGGCTCGGTGGACCGCAAGTCGTACGCCTCGCCGTTCAAGTTCAGTGACACACTGAACTGGGTGAGGTTCGATCTAAACTAGTTGATGCGTCGATGGTGTTCGCTGTTCGCAGGGTGCGTGTTCTTCTCAAGTGGGGAGAAACTGAGATCTCCAAGGACTCACACCCCGAACAGCATCGGATAGCAAGTTTGATCTGCTCGCTGGATTGCTGCAACCTCGCTGCAGGAAGGGTTTCCCATGAAGGCTTCAAAGTTCATCTCGACATCGTCCGCCGCGACTTTGCTCGCGGTCTCGACATACTCGTTCTCCAGTTTCGCCCAGCAAGGCGGTGCTTCCGCTGATCCGCAAGCCGCGGCCAAGCCGCCGGCGACGCCCATTGACGGAGCGCAGGACCTTGGATGGCCACGCCTCTTTGAAGCCGAGGGACACGAGGTCATCGTCTATCAGCCCCAGGTGGATAACTGGACCGGCTTCGATCGGATCACCTTCCGATCGGCCATCTCCGTGGGGCCAAAGGGTGGAGAAGGCAAGGTCTTCGGCATCATCCGCATAAGCGCCGACACCAAGGTATCTGTGGAGGATCGGCTCGTCGTCCTGACCTCACGCAAACTCGAGGAGTTGACATTCCCCGACGTGGAACCCGCCGAAGCCCAGCGCCTCGAGAAGATCGTGACCGCCGCGATGCCGCCGGATCGCCCCCAGACCATCTCTCTTGACCGGCTCATTTCCGCGATGGACCCGGCACAGCTCAATGTCCGCAAGGTTGAAGTGAACCTGGCTCCTCCCAAGATTTTCTCGAGCGATAAGCCCGCGGTTCTGGTCGTGTTCCTCGGAAAGCCCCGTTTCAAGGCCGTGCCCGAGAGCGATCTTCTCTTTGCCACAAACACGAACTGGGATGTGTTCCTCGACCCAGGAGCAAAGAAGTACTACCTGCTCAATGGCCGGTCGTGGTTTGTCACCGAGGACCTTGCGAGCGGGCCATGGATCCCAGCCCCGACGCTTCCACCGTCCCTCTCCAAGCTGCCCGCCGACGACAACTGGATCGATGTGCGCACCGCGATTCCCGGCGAGCCGCCAAGCGAGCTTCCTGTGGTGTACGTATCGAACGAGCCCGCGGAACTGGTCGTGACCGACGGAGCGCCGGAGCTTGAAGAGATTCCGGGCACTGGCCTCATGCTCGTGGTGAACACCGACAGCAACATCGTGTTCAACGCCAGCGAGAAGCAGTTCTATCTCCTGTCGGCGGGACGCTGGTTCAAGGCCAGTCAACTTGCAGGGCCATGGGCCGTTGCAAGCGGATCGCTCCCGTCTGATTTCCAGAAGATTCCCGAGGACTCCGATGCGGGTCAATTGCTCGCGGCGGTGCCAGGAACCGCCGCCGCCAACGAAGCGGTTGTAATGGCATCGATCCCCGAGAAGGCGACGATCAACCGCGCCGAGGTCACGGTCAATGTGACCTACGACGGCGAGCCTTCATTCAAGCCGATTGAATCGACGGAGGTTCAATACGCGTACAACTCGCCGTTTAACGTCTTTCTGGTCCAAGGCAAGTATTACTGCTGCCACAACGCGGTCTGGTTCGTCGCACCGAGCCCAACTGGTGTTTGGACCGTGTGCGATTCGGTGCCCGCGGCCATCTACACCATTCCCCCATCCAGCCCGAAGCACAACGTCACCTACGTAACCGTGTACGAGTCGACGCCCACGACCGTCGTCACGGGCTATACCTCGGGCTACAGCGGGGCGACTGTCGCCGCAACCGGCGTGGTCATGTTCGGGCTCGGGCTTCTGATCGGTGACGCGCTCGATGACGATAACTACTACTCACACTATCACTTCCATTCTGGCTCCTTTTCATACGGTTGCGGCGCCGTTTGGCACGGCGGATCCGGCGGATACATCTGCGCGTCGCGTCACTACGGTCCATATGGCGGTGCCGGTCACGTAGCCGCTTACAACCCCGCGACGGGCGTGTACTCGCGCGGTGGGTACGCATACGGCCCAAATGGAGCCGCCGGGTATCGTTCCGCTTACAACCCGTCGACCGGTGTCGCTGGCGCTCGCGCGGGCGCCACGACTCCCTACGGCTCTTGGGGTCGGTCGGCAGTCACGAATGGCGACGAGTGGGTGCGCGGCGGTCACAAGTCGACGTCCCGCGGAACGGTCGCCGGCATTCAAGGCTCCGAAGGCGGCGGTGCGATCACCGCGCAGGGTCGATACGGCAACGGTGCAACCTTGGGCAAGACCGCGGATGGTGACTACTACGCCGCAAGCGACGGAAACGTCTACAAGAAGTCCGAGGGTGGTGACTGGGAGCAGACGAGGAACAGTCCTCGCGGGTCCGGATCCGATCCCCGCACCGCGCCGAGCACCCGTTCCACCGGAACTCCGAGCACGACCGCCGTCCCTAAGACTTCGGGTGAGCTCCAGAAGCAGGCCACAGCCCGCGATCGAGGCGAAAAGAACGCAACCCGCTCAAACGAGGCAAGGTCTGCCCCCACCCGTTCAGCGCCCGCAAGTCGCAGCGGGGGGCGTCGTGGAAGGTAAGGTCACGAAAGACCCGACGGCCTGAAGCCCGGCTCCACCAGCCTCAATCGGGTGTTCTGCGCCCGGGAAGCGCGCTGATACTGACAGGTGCGCGCTTTCTGCTTGCCGGATTCGAGTCGACACCGACTGCCCCGCGTGCGCCGACGCGGCGGCTCAGCCTCGCAACAAGGGCCAGCACAGAGAGCACTCATCTCCGATAGAAGGGGCGGTGCCGTCGACGAAGTCGTCCTTCGAACACTTGTTCCCCCGCCGGTGTCTCCGCCAGCGGCCTGAGATAGCCACGCGGTCGCCCGCGCGGCCGTCAGACGGTTCCACTCGGCCAAAATCTCAACGGCTCGCCTGACGGCCTCACGGTCGTTCTCGCCGAGATACCAGCACTTCGGCTGAGGCTTTCCGTTCCGCTCAAGCTGGTATCCGACGTACTCGCGGTACTGACCTTGGGCTGGGTACCAACTGACGCTGACGGTCTTGCCTGCTCGTCGTTCCATGACGGGCGATGTGGTACCCGCACCTGCCGATGGTCGAACAGAAACCCGGTAGTCGAACTCGCGACGTCAGGGCGAAACCGGATTGGGCTGATGGGGCTACTTGTCTAAAAACGAAAAAACCCGCTGAAAACCAGCGGGTTCCTTCAAGCGAGGCGGACGGGACTCGAACCCGCAACCACCGGATCGACAGTCCGGTACTCTAACCAATTGAGCTACCGCCCCTTACGTACTTTCCGACAACCACCATCGCTGGTAGTTGGCTGCGTGATGTCGACTCCGCAGCGGGGAGAACGATAGGCCGGGTGCCCCGGGAATCAAGTTCGTCGGGCAGCATGGGCTGCCAGCCCATCAGTCCCAAGGGCTTCCGGCCCTGCGGGTTTCACTTCCCGGCGGGGAGACGCCCCGAATCGCCGATACCTTGCTCGCATGCCCCAATTCCCGCTCGCTTTCCCGCTCCGTTCGCCCGACCCAGCTTCCGCCGGGCAGGTCCTCTCGCCCGCCAACGACTGGGGCGTTACGGACGTCCAGGCCCCCAGCATCCTCGCAAGCATCGTCGCCACTATCGGCCCCGCGAGCGATTCGCCCGAGGCGGTGCGCCGGCTGATCGAGGCGGGCGTCTGCGTCTTCCGGTTCAACTTCTCGCACGGCGACTTCGCGGCCCACGCCAAGCGGCTGGCAACGGTGCGGCAGGTGTCCCGCGAGATGGGCGTCGAGATCGCGTGCCTGGGAGACCTGCAAGGTCCCAAGATCCGCGTCGGCACGATCCCAGCAGGGCTGGGCAAGCCCAGTCCCAGCGGTGGGGGGCTGGTGGAGGTCGTCGCGGGCGAAGATGTGGTGTTCAAGGCGGGGATCACCGAGGCGTTCTATCGCGAAGTGGACAAGAAGCTTGACCGCGATGGCGACGGACGCGAACTCGTCCTCCCCATCACCTACCAGCCGCTCGTGGGCGAAGTGCTGCCCGGGCATCGGGTGCTCATCAACGACGGAGCGATTCGATTGCTCGCTGTGGATCGGGACCGCGAGAAGGGCGAACTGCGCTGCCGCGTGCGCACGGGCGGTGCGATTTCGAGCAAGAAGGGGATCAACGTCCCGCAGAGCGAACTATCCGCCACTGCGATCACGGAGCAGGATTGGAAGTGCGTGGACTGGGCCGTGGCCAACGACCTGGACTATCTCGCGCTGTCGTTCGTGCGCCGCGCGGATGAGGTGCTGGAACTCAAGCGCCGCGTCGGCGAGATGAAGACGCCCCGTGGCGAGGCGGCGTGGATTCCCGTGGTCGCGAAGATCGAGATGCCGCAGGCGGTGGCGAACCTCGAAGCAATCGTCGAGGCGTCAGACGCGGTGATGGTCGCGCGAGGCGATCTGGGCGTTGAGATGGACATCGCCCAGGTGCCGGTGGTGCAGAAACGCATCGTCGAATGCTGCCAGCGCCGCGGCAAGCCCTGCATCGTCGCGACGCAGATGCTCGAGACGATGATCGAAAACAGCAGCCCGACCCGCGCCGAAGCAACCGACGTCGCCAATGCGATCTTTGACGGTGCCGACGCGGTGATGCTGTCCGCAGAGACCGCCACCGGCAAGCACCCGGTGCTGGTCGTTGAGACGATGGCGAGGATCATCTTCGCCGCCGAGCAGCAGCTTCGCGAGACCAAGGCCGAGTACTCGCCCCCGAGCCAGTTCACCGACGCCCACCGCATGACCGCGGCCCTGGCGCACGCCGCGTGGGTTGCTTCGAAAGAAACCTGTGCCACCGCGGTGGCCTGCTGGAGCCAATTTGGCGGCACCGCCCGCTACCTCTCCAAGAACGCGTTCCACACTCAGATCGTGGCGTACTCGAGCGACCCAGCGACCGCGCGACGCATGGCCCTGCTCCGCTGCATCATTCCAGTCTGCTGCCAACCGCCCGGCAAGGGCTCGCTCAGCGAGTGGAACGTTGCCGTCGATCAGTACCTGCAAAGCAGAGGCATCGCCAAGCGCGGCGAGTTCGTCGTGCTGGTCGCCGGGCGCCCGCTGGGCCACGCCAAGGCGAGCAACACCCTCGCGATCTATCGCGTGGGCGAACCAACCGGCGGCTACATCGCATCCTGATCTCAGTGGCACGGGCTTCCAGCCCGTGAGTCCCAGGGCCTTCCAGGCCCTGGACGCTCCCCACGAAACGCACCCGTCAGGAAGCGTCGAACAACTTGTTCTCTCGAAACCAGTGGCACGCGACGCTCCCTCACGGTCGCGTTTCGTAGGATTGCCCATGCGCATCCTGCTCACCAACGACGACGGCATTCGCGCCCCGGGCATCCTCGCCCTGCACGACGCCATCACCCGCGGCACACCCGCCCACCCTGGCCCGCTGCGATCTGCGGCGTACTCGTCCGCGCCCTCCAGCTTACACCTCGCCCCGCTCACCGTCCAATCAGCAACGAGCCACGGCATCACCTTCCACGAGCCGCTCATGACCAGCGAGGAAACGCTGCCACACCCGCGCGACTTGCCAGGCACGCGCGAAAACGCGATCGGCATGGGCGTGGAGGGTCGCCCCGCAGACTGTGTGAAGCTCGCCGTGTCGCAACTCTGGCCCGAACGCTTCGGAGCCGGCTCCAAGCCCGATGTGCTGATCAGCGGCATGAACGCCGGCGCGAACTGCGGCATCAACGTCATCTACAGCGGCACCGTCGCCGCCGCGATCGAAGGCGCGTTCCTGGGCATTCCGTCCATCGCCGTCAGCCTTCGACTCGGGCGCGGCAAAGCCCGATTCGATCTCGCCGCAATCCGCGCGAGGTACGCGCTCGAGGCCATCTTCGCCGCAGGCGGGCCCAAGCCCTACGAGATCCTCAGCATTAACATCCCTGCGACGGAAGATCGCCAGCCGGCGGGCGCGAAAGCCGACGCGAGTTGGTCTGGCTCGCGCCCGCAGGAACGAGGCCGCTTTGACCCCCACCCCGCGCCCGCCCACGACGACCCCACGGTCATGCCGCCGATCTTCGTCGCGCCCATGAACGTGCACGGCCTGATCGACAAGTATGAACGCCGGGAGAGCCCCTCGGGCGGCACATACTACTGGGCCGCGGGCCACGGCCTGGACTTCCACGCGACCGAGCCGGGCAGCGATGTGGACCTGCTGATGCAAGGGGCGATCACGGTCACGCCTCTCAAGTTTGACCTGACGGACCACGCCCAGATGGACCGTTGGCGCCGCGCCCTGGGCAAGTAGCACGGGCTTCCAGCCCGTAAGTCCAAGGGCCTTCTAGTCCCTTGACCCCAATCCCACAACCGCTCTCCCCAACTTCCCGCCCGCACAACTGGTGTGAATAGTCTGGGGACAACTTCACCCCTCCCAAGCCGCGAAATCGGGGTGTTTTCTAGTCTCAGGTACTTACACCGTCATCATTTGCGCGACTTCCGAAGCTCGACTTCGCCAAACGCTTGCGAAAACGTCCACAACTTCTGAATTTCGCCGCGCCCGGCCCTTGTGGGATTTTCCGTTTCTGATATACTGCCATCTAAAGGCGGACGCCGGGGCTATACCCGCGCCGCTGTGTCTGGACCGAAATTGATTGTGCCTGGGTGGTCAGTCTTTGGTTCATTGGTGGATCGTGTATAAGCCCGGGCAAAGGTCTGGACGTTTCATGAAGAACATCTTTGTCGGGAACCTTCCGTACGCCACCACCGAGCAAGAACTGGTCGATATGTTCTCGCAGCATGGTGAAGTGGCCAAGGCTTCGATCATCATCGATCGCGAAACTGGCCGCTCCAAGGGCTTCGGCTTTGTCGAAATGCCCGATGACACGCAGGCCCAGAACGCCATCAATGCCCTCAACAACCTCGATATGAAGGGCCGCAAGCTCGCCGTCAACGAAGCCCGTCCGCGTGAAGAACGTCCCCGCTCCTTCTCGGGAGGCGGTGGTGGCGGCGGTCGCAGCGGTGGCGGTGGCGACCGCGGCGGCGGCGGTGGTGGGGGCGGTGGCTGGGGTGGGGGCGGCGGCGG
>JALHOJ010000027.1 GCA_022843045.1 Phycisphaerales bacterium | reverse complement strand
GGTCAGCGCCGTCTCCATCGCGGGCAACGGCGCCGCGCTCACCAACCTGGAGGCCGGAGACATCACCGCCGGCAACCTCGCCGACGCCCGCATGCCCAGCGGCGGGAACTGGGCGCTCACCACGAACCTCAACGTCGACGGTGGCACGCTGGTGGTCGACCCGACCAACGCCCGCGTCGGCATCGGCGAAGCCGCGCCCAGTTCGCCGTTGCATGTCACCGCCGCCAGCATCGCCGCCGCCAACAACTGGATGGTCCGCATCACCAACACCACCGGCGGCACCGGCGGCATTCGGATCAGCAATGACGGCTTCCTCGACATCACCAACGCCGTGCAAGGCGGCACCGCGGCCCGCCTCAACAGCACCGGCGTCTGGGGCACGTTCTCCGATCGTCGCCTCAAGAAGGACATCGAGCCCGCGCTGGGCAACCTCGAAGCCGCCATGCGCCTTCGCCCGGTGACCTACGCCATGATCAAGGACGCGCCCGGCACGCCGCGGCATCTGGGATTCATCGCCCAGGAGGTCCAGGAAGTGATCCCGGAGTTCGTGATGGGCGACGAAACCAAGGGCAACCTCGCCGTCGCCTACGGCCAGATGTCGGTGATCACCATCGGCGCAATCCAAGAACTCAAAGCGGAGATCGACGCTCTGAAGGCCCGGGTCAAGGAACTGGAATCGGAGAAGGGCTTGACCACCGCGAACCGCAACTGACTCCTCAACATCGCAGCATCAACGCACGCGGCCCGCGCACTCTCGCGGGCCTTCTCGTCTTCCGCGAACTGCCGCAATCCCGCAACTTGTCGTGCGCTCCCCACCACGCTTTCACGTCCGTGCCTAAAGAGCCTCCGGCGACTCTGTCTTGCATGGGAGGAAAGACTGGCGATGCACAGCGATGGCACCATGCGGTTGAGTCAAGAGCACAATCCCACAGCACCGCGGCTCCCCTCACCGTTCGTGCCGATTGCTGCGACAGCATCGACTTCAACAACGACACCTCCCTCTTCGACCCCACCGATATCGACGCATTCCTCAGCGTCTTCAGCGAAGGCCCCTGCATCCCTGAAGAAGCGACATGCAGCGACATCGACTTCAACAACGACGGCGCGCTCTTTGACCCCTGCGACATCGACAGCTTCCTCCTCGTCTTCAGCGAGGGGCCGTGCACCCCGTGCGGTCAGTGAAGTTCTGTTTGGCAAGACTCTTCTCACACGGATCGGCGTCACAAGCGCCGATCTTGTGTTTCTGACCAGATCCGGAACACCAGGGAAGTGGGGGGCCGTCCCACCCCTAGTTGGCGTGGTTTTTTCTTGCTCAGCCATTCACTTTCGCGCCGCTGCCGATTGGCGAAAGGAATCATCGAGATTCGTGAGCACTCTGCGCGGCTGCTTTCGTTGAATGCCATGGGGTACGAACGGACGTGCTTGCATGCGACGAAAGAGCTCCAAGGCGGTTGAAGGCATTCACTCCCGCATTGCAGGGTTGGTCACCGGAATGACATTCGCGGAACTGGGTGCTCTCACCGAGTGCAATGCAGAGACCGCGCGTCGATACGTCAACGGCCGCAGCGTGCCTTCTGTCGACTTCGTGGCTCGACTCGCGGAGGCATCCGGTGTTTCTGTCTCCTGGTTGATCACCGGCAACGGCCCGCGCGATGAGGTGCTCCTCCGGCAGCACGCGATCCAATCCCTCTCGCTCAAGGACATGTTCCTGATCATCGCGGATCGCGTGGGGCGCTTGGAGGAAGCTCAGGCGAGGTGGGACGCGGAGGCGCAAACGTCCCGTCAGGCACAGAGACCGATAACCACGGGCGACCATGCGGAATCGCATGCATCCGGCATTGGTTCGGGATTACGCTTCGCCGATGGAGCAGTCGCTCAATGCACGATCCGACGACGAGGACCGCGCGGCAAAGTCAAAACTGACGCCGCCCGCGGTGCATCCGCTCGTCGAGAAGTTGTACAAGGAGTTGAAACAAATAGCGCAGCAGCGCCTGGGTTCCCCAGCGGGCAACCCGACCCTCGGTCCCACCGTCTTGGTGCATGAAGTTGCCTTTCGATTATCCAGAGAAGCCGTCGGGGATTCGGACCCGGCGGGCTTTCTACGGCTCGCTTCTCGCGCGATGCAGCACATCGTGATCGACCATGCCCGTTACAAGCACGCGAAGGTGCGGGGCGGCGGTCGCAAGCGAGAGTCATTCGACGAGGACTTGCTTCCAGCGATGACTCGAGCCGCGCCGGCGCAGTTGGCGGCAGTGGGCCTCGCAATCGACGAGTTTGCAGGAAAGTCCGCCGAGGCTGAGCGGGCTTCGGAATTCTTTCGCTTGCACTTCTTTGCGGGGCTTACCTACGAACAGATCGCGACATCGTGTGGAACGAGCCAGGCGACGGTGCGGCGCGGATGCGAGTATGCCCGGGCCTCCATGCGGCGGATTTTGACGCAAGGGGAACTGGACCATGGCCCGCCCGATCGAATCTGACCAAGGCAGCACTGGTGAACCCTGGGACAACGAGCCTGTCGCCCGTGCTCTGGAGCAATGGCGACAACTGCCGGAAGTTGATCGTGAGCAGTGGCTTGAGGAGCTTGAGCGGCGTGATGCCAACGTTGCTGCAGAGGTTCGCTCATTGGTCGAGTACGTGACCAAGGACGACTTTCTGAGCCACAAGGCCAGCAACTTCGTGCTGGCGTACGAAGCCGAACCCGATGGCGAGCTCGTGCAAGGACAGCAAGTCGGTGGATATCGCCTCATCAAGCAACTGGGCGAAGGCGGTCACGGACTGGTGTGGTCCGCGAGAGACGAACTTGGAAGTGAAGTTGCCATCAAGTTCCTGAAGTCCGGCCTGCTCTCTGAAACTGCTCGACGACGGTTCGTAGCGGAACAGCGAGTGCTGAAAGAGCTCGATGATCCGGGCATCGCCAGAATGATCGATGCCGGCGTGACCGAGGCGGGCGTTCCATACTTGGTGCTCGAACTGATCGATGGACAGGATGTGGTCTCTTTCAGCAAGTCTCATGACCTCGACCTCGCAGCAAGAGTTCGACTGGTCATCCAAGCACTTCACGGTCTGACGGCGGCACACACGCGCGGAGTGGTGCATCGTGACATCAAGCCGTCGAATTTGCTCGTGACAGGCGATGCGGCGATGCCACGGCTGCGGCTGATCGACTTCGGCGTCGCCAAGTTCGAGGGGACGAAGGATGGAGCCAGTCAATCGCTCACCGCGACCGGGCAAACGCTGGGTACGACCAACTACATGAGCCCCGAGCAGATCGCCGACGGGGCCAAGGATGTCGGTACTGCATCAGACTTGTACAGCTTGGCGGTCGTTCTCTATGAGTTGCTGACCGGTCATCTTCCGTACGACCGTGAGCTGCTGGAACGCTCCCCGCACAATGCGATTCGAAAGTCCTTGCCGCTGCCCTGCCAGCGATGGGGAACAGCCGTACCAGCAGCGATCGAGTCCGTGATCGCTCGCGCGCTTCGGAAGGAACCACACCTTCGATTCTCCAGCGCTGGAGACTTCACTCGCGCGCTGGAGGCTTGTCTTGCTGGCAACACTCCCGAATCGAGCTGGGGACGCCGAAGTTATGCGATGCAGCACTTCGCCCGTCGCTACTGGATGCCGCTCGCGGGCGCGGTTCTTCTGCTTTCGGTGATGTCGATTGCAACTGTCGTGAGTACACGCTGGGCATTGATCGCGGAGCGGGAGCGCGATGCGGCGGAGTTCAGCAGCTATCGCACCACACTCTCTGCAGTCGCCAAGGCCATCGATGGGGGTGATCTTGAAAGCGCCCGCAACCTGCTCGCGGACACTCCGACTTCGACTCGTGGCTTGGAGTGGGGGTGGTTGGCGACGATGGCTGCCGGGTCTCAAGAGATCTGGAGCGAAGGAGAAGCCATCCGCACACTCGCTGCCTCAGAAGATGGATGGTGGCTGGGGTTGATGTCCGGCGAACTGTTGCGGCTCGACAAGTCGGGGACTGTGCTTTGGCGAGCGAGCGATGTCGTGTCGCCCTTGTGCGTCCTCGCCGTTGGTCGTGGTGGATCAGAATCCACTCAGTTCATAGTCAGCGGCCATGCGGACGGCACCTTGATCGGTCGCAGCATCTCGTCGCCGACCGCCGCGACATGGAGACTGTCTTTGAATGGTCCCGTGCTCGCCGCTGCGGCTAGTTCGGAGGGTTGGGTTGTCGCAACGGGGCAGATGGTGTATCGCATCGATTCGAGGGGGGTAGTGCTCGATCAAGCGTCGCTGCAAGGCGAAGTTACCGCAGCATGCGTCGGTCCCGATGCCTCCAACTTGTTCCTCGGCATGGTCGATGGTCGAGTTCGATGTTTGGGTTGGGGGTCGGACGAATGGTCAACACTGTGGTCCACCGGCACGGCTGGATCCCCAGTGACTGCGTTTGAGTTCACTTCCGCGGCCCCCGGCTCGATCGCGACTGTGTGGGTCGCGAGAATGAACGGCGAACTCCAACAGATGAATGCTGTAGACGGGAGTTCGATCGGCGTCCCTGTGTTGCCGAATGGCAAGGTGGTGAGCATCGCTGTGGAGCCGCGGTCGGGCACGCTCGCGGTGGGAATGCGTGACGGAGCCGTCGGCACGGTTGTTGATCCTGCCGTTGACGCGTTCGACATTCGTCGCGATCATGAAGGCATGACGCGAGTGGCGTTCCGAGAGGGGGCTTTGGCGACCGCAGGCTGGGATGGGCGTGTCCGCGTGCGGCGGGTGCAATCGGCCAATCTGGCACCGGCCGCGGACCAGCCCGGCGCCATTGCGGCGATCGCACCAAGTTCCAGCGGAGCTGCCTACGCGGTATGGCGATCGTCCTCCAATACCTCGGACATCGTGCTTCGTGTCGAGGGCGGTGAACCGAAGACGGTTTCATTCAGCACAACTGTTCTTTCGATTGCCCGAGGGCGTCAGAGCTGGCTCGTCGGCAACCGCGACGGCGCGGTGCACCGCGTTGCCGACGATGGGAGTGTCCTTTGCCTTCTCACGCCCGACGGGGTCGCTTCCATGGCGGTCGTTGAAGACCACAACGGTGACCTGTGGAAGCTTTCAGAGTCGGGCGAATGCTTTCTGATCAGCGAAGGCAACTCGACACTCATCCCTTATTCCAAGCGAGGTCGCTTCTTTGGCATAGCTATACCCATTGACCCTCGCGGGGGAGTCGCGGTCACGGGCGACGATGGAACTGTGTACGCCGTTTCACGCAAGGGGACCCAAAGGATCACAGACTTCAAAGAGCAACTGGCGGGCATCGCCTTCAACACGCGCGATGCGTGGGCGGCAATCCCCGGCGGCGCTACGAGGCTGTTGTGGATGCATGATGAGGACTTGTCGTCCATGAAGTCTGTCACTTTGGACGCGCTGGCTACTGCAGGTCCAGCGTGGACAAGCGAAGGTCACAGGATCGCTGTTGGACAGACAAGTGGTCACGTAAGCGTGGTTGACGCTGGACAGGCTGCAAACCTTGCTCAGATACGCGTCAGCGACGCTCCGATTCGCGCAGTGACAATCGACGGTAGTGGCCGGTTGATGGTGCTTGACGCTCAGGGCGTTATCCGCTCGATCACATCCAAGTAGAAGCCGCCACCCGGCAGGTGTTCACACAGCACATCGCTGAGAGTTGTCCCATCCGTACTTGGGGTGGTACGGGTACCACTTCCCTTCTGAGTTTCTGCAGCAGCTCCAACCGCTTCCGGTACCACGCATCGATGACAGGAGCATGGTTGCAGCCACGACACTGGTTGCTTCACTTTCGCTGACTGTCGCCTTGATCACTCTCTTGTTGGTCAGGTACCCGATGATCACGCTGGGATCGCCAGACTGCTGCATGGCTAAGTTGACTTCAGCCTGAAGCAGCGCTTCGTCGACATCGTCGGGCACGAAGCCTGCCGCGAATAACTGAAAGGCAGTTCCGTAAGCGGCATAGGCGCTGGGCGAGAGGGGTTGGCACTGAGTTGGCGGGATCGGGGGCATAGCTCATACTCCACAAGAGGTCAAGTGGTGGTGCACACGCGCGTGTCCATCGTCCAACTCCATTGACGCAATCCTGTGGCAAAGTGCGCACGATTTGTACCGCCAGCCCTGCATTTCCGCCTGAACACACTTCATGCGAAGCGCTAGAAGCTATCCGAGAACGTGCTTCATTCGGACGCGGGCTCGCGCTGCCGATGGTCTCGGAGATCTGCAGGCCTTGGGCGTACGTCAGCACCAGGATCGGAAACTCGCAAGGCGCAAAGCGCGGAATACGCGGCTTCGGGATAGGCTTGCAACCATGCGCTTCTGTTCTTCACTCGCGCTCCTGGTCTTCCTCTCGTCGCCATTGCTCGCGCAGGGAACACGCGAGGACTTCGAGCGAGCTGCCTCGCTTCACACGCGCGTCCGCGGAAAGGTCTCAAATCGTGTCACCGGCGTTGAGTGGATCGACCACGGCACTTTGTGGTACACGCTCGATCTCGGCGGCGGACGCACAAGGCGCTTGGTTATGGACGCCTTTGCAGGAAGCTCCCATGACCTCTTCGACGATGCTGCACTTGCTCAGCACCTTTCGAGGGATCGCACCGGTGCATCGGATCAAGTGTCCATTGATCGGCTGCTCGTCACTCCGACGCTCGTCGACGCGATCGTCCGAGATGATGCAACAACCCACCGCCTCGACCGCGCGAGCGGCGTGTGGTCGACCGTCGATCTCGCCTCCCTTGCCTCGCACCCGTTTCTGCTGGATGGAGGTGACGTGCGAGGAACCGGAGCGTCCAGCGCGATCATCGTTGTGAACAACTCGGACAAGGCAGTCTCGCTTTTCTGGTTGAACGACGGAGAACGCACTCCGTACGGTCGTGTCGAAGCCGGCGCCATACGCCGCCAGCACACCTTTGGCGGTCATCGCTGGGAGATCGTGCGGGAGGATGGGTTGACAGCCTTCAAAGGCCCCGCGGCCGATCAACCTGGGATCGTCCTCGTTGATCGTGCGGTGAAGGAATCGCCAATCACAACGGCCCCGTCAGCACGGGAGCAAGCAGAGGCCGCACCGCGCATCCGCTTTACGGATGGGAACGTGATCCTTGAGCGCGATGGGGCCGTCCAAGCGTTGACGAGCATCAGCGGGGACAACGACGGCCGCTTCACCGGACCCGCACACTGGTCGCCGGATCGCGAGCGTGTGGTCGTGTGGTTCAGGACGCCGGGTGAAGAGCGCCTCGTTCACATCATCGAGTCGTCCCCCTCGGATCAGACGCAGCCAAGGCTCCACTCCTTCTCGTATCCCAAGCCCGGCGATGACGTGCCTGTCACCCTTCCGCGAATGTTCGATGTGACGACTGGTGCGGAGATTCCGATTGCGAACGACCTCTTTGAGCATCCGCGCATGATCGAGCATCTCGCGTGGGAGGGCGAGTCGTTTACGTTCGTGTACACCAAGCGAGGACACTCGGTGCGGCGGCTGGTGCGTGTGACGCGCGATGGTGTCGCGTCGACTGTGACGGAAGATGTGTCGTCGACGTTCGTCGATGTCACCAACGTCTCGTTCTTCCATCGCATCGAAGGCACCGAGGATGCGTTGTGGCTTTCAGAACGCGACGGATGGCGACACCTATACCGCGTGGGACGCGAGGAGCGCCAGCTTACCAAAGGGGAGTTCGTCGTGCGGGGGGTGGAGCATGTGGAGGAATCGGTTGACACGCCATATGCGATCCTCCGCGTGGCAGGGGTGCATGAGGATCAGGACCCGTACTACATCCATTACGCCCGCGTCAACCTTGATGGAACCGGCTTCACGCTTCTCACGAGTGGTAACGGCACGCATGCAGCGACATTCTCACCCGATCGGCGATTCCTCATCGATCGCTACTCTCGCGTTGACATGCCCGAGGTCGTGGAACTTCGCAATGCCGTCACGGGCGAGTTGATTCGCCAACTCGCTCGCGCAGATGATGCTGAGCTCCGCGCGTTGCCATGGACGCCGCCGCAGCCCTTTGTGGCCAAGGGGCGCGATGGCACAACTGATATCTACGGGGTGATCGTGCGACCGACCAACTTTGAGACGGCTCAACGTTACCCAGTTATTGAGCATATTTATGCGGGGCCGCACGGGGCGTTCGTGCCCAAGGCCTTTGACGAACACATGGGCGTGATGCATGACCTCGCGGAGCTTGGTTTCATTGTCGTGCAGATCGACGGCATGGGCACCGCACATCGCAGCAAGGCCTTCCACGATGTGTGCCACAAGAACCTCGCGGATGCGGGGTTCCCGGATCGCATCGCGTGGATGCAGGCAGCAGCGGCACAGCACCCGGAACTCGATCTCTCGCGTCTGGGGATCTTCGGTGGTTCGGCGGGCGGGCAGAACGCCTTGGGGGCGTTGCTTCATCATGGCGGCTTCTACAAGGCTGCCGTCGCTGACTGCGGATGCCATGACAACCGAGTGGACAAGTTGTGGTGGAACGAGGCGTGGATGGGCTGGCCTGTGGACGATTCGTATGCTCGCTCGTCCAACGTGACGCATGCGCACAAGCTCACAGGGGACCTGCTCCTTATCGTCGGCGAACTGGACCGCAACGTCGATCCTGCTTCAACGATGCAGGTAGTGAATGCGCTGGTGAAGGCTGATAAGGACTTCGATTTGCTTGTCATCCCAGGCACGGGCCATGGCGCGGCCGAAACTCCCTATGGCCGCCGCCGCCGGGCCGACTTCTTCGTTCGTCACCTCATGGGCGCAGAGCCAAGGCGAGCAGGAGATGTCACGAGTGGCGGGTCGACGATGCCAGGCCGATAGGTGCTGCATCGAAGGTTGAAGCTGGCAGCCGCATGATTGTCTGACCACAAAGGGGTTGTCGCCGATGAGGCAATTGGGCTTGTTGCGGCTGAGCATGAGCTCACCCACACCTTACACGATCTAGCTCTCGTTCGGGCTCGCGTTGCCGGTTGTCAACGGCACCTGCAGGCCTCACGCGTCCACCAGTACCATGAGTTTCGCGACTTCTCTGGCTTTCTCGACGGCGATGCCGTATCCGCCGCGTTGTACTTCGCTGAACGTTGCGGTTGGGGTGTTGCGCGGAATCTCTGTTCGTGAAGCTGATCGCGGGCGTCTTGCTAAGGCGGGGTCTCCATACTTGCTCGAGCAAGGGAATGCGTCGGACGGGGTTGTGGATCAGGAGTCGCACCGGAACTGCGGGGACACGGCTGGTTCGTGAGCGACGCAAGCACGCTCCGTCGTGTGAGAGCGATCGGTTCACTCCGGCCGGTTTGCGTGCGAACACGAAGAAGCGGACTGGTTGTGACACCAGTCCGCCTCGCTTGGAGCACTCTCTCACTCCCAGCAGTCACTGAAACGCATCGATCATGCGAGCTGGCTCAGACGCCGCAGGTCGTGCACGGTCCTTCGCTGAACTGCAGCAGGAACGCGGCGACATCGCAGGGGTCAAACAGGCTGCCATCGTTGTTGAAGTCGATGTCGTTGCACACCGCACCCGCGGGGATGCAGGGGCCTTCGCTGAAGACCGACAGGAACGCGTCGATGTCGGTGGGGTCGAAGGCTGCACCGTCGTTATTGAAGTCGATGGTGTCGCAGGTGGGGCCAACGGGGGCGATGCTGCCGCGGACGTTGTCGGCGAGGTAGATATCACCGAGGCTCTGCGTGCCGAACTCGTTCGAGCCGCCGATGCCCACGTTGGGGCTGCCGGCTTCCAGGCCCGTGAACTTGTCGTTCCACAAGCCCGCCTCCGGGCCCAGCGGCCCGCCCGCGACGGCGGCGAAGTCCACGAAGCGGAGGTTGCTCAGCGTCGCCTGCGTCCAGCCCAGCGTGACGTAGTCGATCGCGATTTCGACCGTGGTGGGGCTGGTGGGGCTGACGCGCTGCCACATGACGAGGGGGCCCTGGCCGCCGTTGAAGATGCCGTCGGAGAGGATCACCGCGGCGTCGTAGCCGTTCATGCCGAACTCTTCGAGCAGGTTCTGCGTCTTGGTGATGTTCACGCCCGAGGGACCAGGCTGTCCGTGGATTGGGCCGCCGCGACCGCCCACGTCCTGGTCGGTGTCGCGCCAGCCTTCGGTCTTCAGGTTGGTGAAGACGGTGTTGGGGAAGCTGGCAAAGCCGGGCTCATCCGCGGCGAAGAAGTAGGAGTTGCGCCCATCGGCGTCGGTGCCCAGGCGGACGATGTAGCGGGCCTTGAGGCCTTCGATGGCGTTCACGCCGTCCTTGGTGCGCTTGTCGAGTCCGAACACGTTGATCGAGACATACACGTAGCGGTTGTCCCAGCCGATGCGGGCTTCGGTGATGTCGGTGTACGCGTGATACTCCTCGCTGGCGTAGCTGGTGCCCTGCAGTTGGAACGACTGCGCGATGGGACGCTCGTAGATGTCGTTCTGGTAACGATCCGCGCCAGCGTCAACGCTGTAGTAGCGGAAGCCGCCGAACTGGAAGTTGTTGTCGCCCGTGACGGCGTCATTGAACGTGTACTGGTACACCGGCGTGGCAGGCTGTGCGAGCGCGGCGGCGGCACACCCAGCGAGAGCAAGGAGCAGGCTGATGGACGTGGTCTTCATGGGAGTCTCCAAAGTCTTGCGCTCCGAGTCGTCAACGCGACAGGCGTAGATCGATCGATGCGTGTCATGCGTGGGCCCGACTAGCGCGGGCGAGTCGCACGACAGGAGCACGCGACGAAGGTCCTGATACACAGCCTGCAACGAATTTGCGGCGCGTGTCGCGTGGCCTCGTCATCTCCTCTACGTGCCAAAAGCACGAACCCCCATGCTCACACACGGGGGCTCGTCAGGGAGGGGGGAAACACCATGGCAAACCGCGAGGAGAAGAGGAGACTCGCGGCGTGCGGTTCGGATGCCGACAGGAGCGATCACGCAGGTCCGAGATACACGCTTCACGATTTTCTGACCAATGTCTCGCACAAACTCGCTCATTCGGCGCCGATGAGGCGATCACCCTCATCCGCCGCCAGCACAGTCACGAATCCCGAATGTGACCGCAGTCCACGTGCAATCCCGGGGTACCAGCTACGGTTCACCGATGCCGCAACCGCCCGGCCAATCCGGACCGCGCACGCCTCAATCCATCGACGAAGACGTCGTCGAGTTGCTGCGTCGCTGCGGCGAAGCTGACCAACGCGCCTGGTCGCGCGTGGTCGGCATGTATTCGGGGCTGGTGTATGCAATTGCGCGCCAGCACGGACTTCGGGAGGATCAGTGTGATGACATCGCACAACTGGTCTTCAGCGCCTTGCTACGAGGACTGAAGTCGATACGCGACGCTCAGGCCCTGCCCGCATGGCTCTCTCAAACCACACGCCGCGCCTGCTGGCGCGTGGTCGAGCGTGAACGCAAGCAAAATGCCCGAACTGCCAGCCTCGATGGCGGTGACGACGACTCCGGCCTCGTCCATGTCCTTCGCAACGCAGGCACAGACAGCCGCGAAGCCCGCGAGGTCTTGCTGTCTATAGAAGATGCCCATCGTGTCCGCCTCGCCCTTGACGAGCTCGGCGGGCGGTGCCGAGAACTGCTTCGGGCTTTGTTCGTAGAGTCGAACCGGCCCGATTACGACCTGATCGCCCAACGACTCTCCATGCCCGTCGGGAGCATCGGCCCCACGCGAAACCGGTGCATTTCCAAGCTCGCCGAGCTCCTGGGCGAACGGTCGGAGGACGACTGATCGGCGGGTTCGCGGCCCTGTACGCGATTTTTCAAAGTCGATGTATCTGTCGCTTGTTTGCACGCTCTGGCAAGACACGGAGCAACCACATGGATCAGCCGCACGACCATCCCGACTTCGCAAGCCTTCCGGACGCCGCCTGTCGCGCCGCCGCCAAGCGGTTGCAGACGCTTGCGAGCTTCGATGCGTCGATGGACGTTTCGCCAGAGCAACGTCGACGGCTTGAAGCTCTGATGACGCAGCGCGAGCCGGGATGGGTTGAGCGTGCCCTGACCGCCGCCGATGAAGTGGCTCAACTTCTCTTCGACACCGCTCGTCAAGGACTGGGTGGCTCGCCCGCCCTCGCGGGGTATCGCTCGGCGAGCGCGCCCGAAGCTCGCCTGATGCAGTTCGCGTGCGATGACGGCGTGATCGACCTCCGCATCGAGTTGATCCCGCACGCTGATCAAGTCATGGTCATCGGTGAGGCTTCCGCCGCCCTCGCATGCGCCCACGTACAGGCCCGTCGGCGCGGGACACCGTCGATCATCGCTTCATTCGATATTGCCGAAGACGGGTACTTCGAGTTGAGCCTTCCCAAGAGCGAATGCGTGCTGGAGTTCGCCCGCCCCGGCGGGCGTACCGCGATGATCGAAAGCCTGGACCTTCGCGACCAGGCGACGGAGCGTTGAATGTCGGCGACCACCACGCAACTTGGTTTGTTGATCGTGCGGCTGCACGGAGGCGACGCCGACGCGCCCGCTGAGGTCTTCTCGCACATCGAAGAGGCGGCCTTGCGCAACCTCTCGGAGTGCATCGCGGAAGTGCACAGCGCGCTGCACACGCTCGGCCCGGATGATCCAGCCAGAATCCCATGCCTTAAGGGCCTTGCCCATGCGCTGTGCTACGAGAACCGCTTCGACGAGGCCCTCGCCATGCTCGACGAAGCAGTCGGCGTCGCGCGCCGCGCTGGTCGCGAGAGCGACCTCGCAACGCTCGAACTGACGAAAGTCCAGCCTCTGGAACGCCTCGGTAGAACCGCAGACGCCGAAGATGCCGCCCGAGCCGCGGTGCGTGCTTTCGAGACGCGGGCGGACGCCTTCAACGCCGGTCGCGCGATGGTGAATCTTGGCGTCGTCCGACGTGTGCGGGGCGACGCCGGCGACGCGCTCGCATGGTTCGACCGCGCCCGCCCAGCCTTCCGCGACCACGCGCTCGCGCTGGGCACGCTGGAAACCAACGCTGCCGAAGCGATGCTGGATCTCGATCGCTTCGAAGACGCTGCCGCGACCTTCGCCCGTTCGCGTGAGATCTTCAGTGAGGCCGGCCACACGCTTGGGGCCGCAATCGCCGAGGGCAACCTCGCCGATGTGTACAGCCGCCTGGGTCGCGTTGACGAAGCAACGCTTGCTTTCGCGAACGCTCGCTCGCTCTTCGCGGCCAGCGACGCCCACGCCGACGCGGCCCGGCTCCTCGCGGAAGAAGCCCAGGCGTACGCCACGGTCGGCGCAGACTGGCGTGCCCTCGACCTCTTCGACACCGCCCGTGACGCGCTCGATGAACCGGGAATGCGTCTTGAGCGCGTGCGTGCGATGCTTGGTGAAGGTCTCGCCTTGCTGCGCATCGGCCGACACGACCGCGCCCTCGACGTCCTCGCCCGCGCCGTCACCGATGCCATGGCGGCGGACGCCGCGCACCTTCGCGACGACGCGTCTCTGGCCCTTGCTCGTGCGTTGCTGCTCGTGGGCCAGATCGACACCGCCCGAATCGGCCTTGACGACCTGATCACCCGATTCGCCAATCGACCCGCGCGTCGAGCCGAGGCCATGCTCTTGCAAGCCGAAGTCTCGCTTCGCACGGGCGACTCTCAACACGCTCTGCGCTTATTGGAGGGATGCGCCGACGAGTGTTCGGCTATCGCTCCCCTCCGCGCTGCGCACGGCCATGCCCGCGGCCGCGCGCTCCGTGCGTTGGGACGCCTGCCTGAAGCCTGGGATCAGTTTCAAGCCGCCATTGCACTCGCGGACGCGGTCCGCGCGAGCCTGCGCACCGAGTTCGTCCGTGCAACCTTCGTCGATTCGCTCAGAGGCCTCCACGCGGATGCCCTCAACCTTGCGCTCGATATCGGCGGGCCGCACACCGCTCACCGCGTCTTCGATCTTGTGGAGCGAGTCCGCGCCCGTGCTCTCGCAGACGCGTGCGCCGGGCGCCGCGATGCGGCACGACCTTCTCGCGACTCCGACGAGATCGCCGCGATTGCTCGGGCTCTGACTGTGGCATATGCCGAGCTTTCCCGTGCAACAACCTCGCCTGAGGCGAACTTCGCCACGCTCCATGCCCGCATCCGGGACCTGGAATCCCGCCTGGAACGCTCGACTCAGGTGCAGCTCGCTCGCGAGACGTCGCTCGACGCGCTTGCGCCGATGTCACTCTCCCAGACACAGCACGCACTCGAGGCTGGACACGCCGCGATGGTCTGGTTCCGCTCGGGCGACACGCTCGGCGCTCTTGTCATCCATCGCATGGATGTCCACATCCTCCCCTCCATCCTCACCGTTCGCGAAGCCGCGACGCTCTCCCGACGCCAGGTGATGGCAGTGGACTTCGCCACCCGCTCGCCGGATGCCTCCCGGGATAACCCGGCATATCAGCATCTGTGCCGAGTACTGCAAAAGCACGTCGCGCCCGCGCTTGCTGGCATCACGCACGTCGCGATCGTGGCCTGCCCGGAAGTGTTTGGCTTGCCGCTTGCCCCCGCGCTTGCCGCTGCGACTCCACAGGCCGATGCAATTCTGACGACCTTCCTCGCGCCCAGTATGACGAGCGCCGTCGTGATTGCTCGACGACATGCCGCACACGCCGTCTCGGACTATCGCACGGCGTCAAGTCGCGCATTGGTCGTCGGAGTGTCCGACGCTGCGGCTCCGCGCATGGAACACGAGGCCCGCGCGGTTGCCAGCGAATACGCCCGCGCGACCGTCCTTGTCGGAACCGCGGCGACCGCCGACGCGTTCCTCACAGAGCTCGCCGGTCACGAGGTGATCCACATCGCCAGCCACTGCGAGTTTGACCCGCAGTTCCCCATGGCGTCACGCATCAAGCTCGCCGATCGCTGGGTCGCCGCGCGTGAGCTGTTCACTGCGCTGCGGCCGGGATGCGTCGTGGTGCTCGCGGGCTGTGAGTCGGGTCGGACATCCGACACCATCGGGGAAGATCGCCAAGGCCTGGTGCGAGCGTTGCTGGTGGGCGGCGCGTCCATGGTGATCGCTTCGCAGTGGCGCCTGCATGACCAGACCGCTGCGACGATGTTTCCTCTGCTGCACCGCGCTTTCCTCCGGGAACGCGATCAGTTACATTCGCCCGCGGCAGCGATGGCCGCAGCGCTCGCGCAGACGCAGCGAGAGGCAGAGCACGTACCGTGGCACTCCTGGCAAGGCCTGTTCGCGATGGGAGGGTTGCTGTGAATCGTCGTCCTCTGAAGTTGCCATTTGCTCTCGCCCTCGCCTGCGGCTTCGTTGCCCACGCGGACGAGCCTCTGTTTGAGCCCGATCGCGTGTTCGTGCGCCTTCAGCCAGGCGCGAGCATCGCGTCGATCAACGCAACCTACGGCACGACAGTTCGCCCTGGCGACTCGATCCCCAGCCGCAACATGTACCTGCTCGACTTGCCCGAGGGCGCGAGCGAGAGCACATTCGTCGACTTGCTCGCCGCCGATTCCCGCGTGCTTCGCTCGGACTTCAACTTCTACACGATCGATGGCAACCCAAACGGCACCACCCGGCGCATGTATCTGAGCGTGCCGCCTGCGGACTACGACAGCGACGCAACGCCAGGAGTTGTGGGGGTGCCCGCCGCGTGGACGCAAAGCACAGGCGCGGGCGCGATCGTCGCGGTGCTCGACACGGGTGTCGACTCGTCCCATCCCTTGCTCGCTGGGCGCGTGCTGAGCGGGTTCAACTTCCTCACAAACACAACCGGCACGCTCGAGACGCTCCAGAACGTCGACACCAGCCTGAATGGCGAATTCGATGAGTTGTACGGCCATGGCACGCTGGTCGCAGGGCTCGTGACGCGACTGGCTCCCGACTCGCGCGTGCTGCCTGTCACCGTCATGGACAGCGACGGCATGGCGACGATCTTCCGTCTGAGCCAAGGTCTGTTCTATGCTGTCGACCGAGGCGCACACGTCGCGAACGTCAGCATGGGCATGGAGACCGATCCGCAACTGCTCCGCGAAGTCATCTCGGAGGTCGAGGCCGCTGGGCTCATCGTGGTTGCCTCCGCAGGCAATCGCGCCAACAACAATCCCGACTATCCCGCCGGCGCTTCCAACGTTGGCTTGCTCGCCATCACCGCTACCAACGACGCCGACCAGCGTGCCGCGTTCAGCAACTACGGCACATGGGTGTCGCTGAGCGCTCCAGGCGTCGACATCGTCAGTCCGGTTCCTGGCGGCGGATATGGCATCGCCAGCGGCACCAGTCTGTCCGCCCCGTTGGTCGCTGGCGGCGCCGCGTTGGTGCGATCGATCTGCCCGCTGGTGTCCAGCGAGCAGATCGACGCCATTCTGCGAACTCGCTCGACGCCCATCGACAGCATCAATCCCGGGTTCGAAGGGCAACTTGGAACCGGACGCCTCAATGTCGCCGCCGCCGTGGGCGTTGGTGCGCCGCCACTCACCTGCGATTGTGACCGCAACAACGATCGCCGTGTGACGCTCCACGATGCGTACCTGCTCGCCTTGCAGCCCGTAGATGCCAACGGCGATGGTGTCGCCAACTCTCAAGACGCCACCGATCTCAAGAACTGGCTGCGCCGCGGCGAGCCTCGTCAACTGCTCACGCGCCCCTGAGCATGCTTGGCCGAGTTTCGTTATGGGGCCTTTCGTTGTGTGTTCACAAGCACTTCCCCCGCACTACTTGTATCTCAAGCCTTGCTCTTGACTCCTTCTCCGCATGAGCTGTTCGCGTGTGCGTTTGCGCGACAAGCCCAATCTCAGAAGGAGTTGATCATGTCTACCGTCCGAACCACCGTGCTCGCGTCCCTCTTGCTTCTCGCCGGCACCGCATCCATTGCGGAAGCTCAGCCCTCGCGCCCCGGCGACGACAACCGCCGTCAGGCCAGCGATCGCAACGATCGCCGCCCCGATCGCACCCCAGCTCGCCCTGGTCCGCGCCGCGACGCTCGCGACGACAACGCTGGCGACGACGACGACGACCGCCGCGGTCGCGGCGTTGTCCGCAACCCGACGCGCGCCACCCAGCCCGCTCGAACGCAGACCGGCCGCCGCGACGAACAGCGCACCTCCTCCGCAAGGCCCTCGACTCGCGCCTCGTCGACTGCGAGCAGCACGCCTTCACGCACTCTCGCTCCCAACCCTCCCGCAGCGTTGGGATCGCCCGCTGGTCAGGCGCTGGTGCTGACCACCAACGATGCCCAGCAGCAGATCGAAGTGGTGATCGGCCCCGCAGATGGGCAGGTGAAGGTTGTCGGCATCAACGGTGGCGGCGAGCAGAACTTCAGCAACGTCGGCAGCCTGCGTCTGGTCACCGGCGCGAGTCTCGATGCCGTCACCTTCGCGATCCGCACGCCCGTTCCCCCGCAACTCACCGTCGAGACTGGCCTGGGTGAGTCGGACGTGAAGTTCGTGTACGACGTGGTCCCGAGCACCCGCAACGCGCTGACGAACGTGCTCGTGCTTGGTGGACCTCAGAACGACAAGGTGCTCTTCGAGGGTGTTGCGCTCTCTCGTTCGTTCGCAAGCACCTGGGCGGCACGCTTGGGCGAAGGTGACAACGAAGTAGTCGCCAAGATGAACCAGCCCAACGCCGCGACGTTCACCAATGTCTGGCTTTCGGCCGAAACCGGCTCGGGTCAGGACAAGGTCGAGTGCGACATCATCTCGAACGCGCTGGCTCAGGACCTTCGCGTCTCGGGCTCCACAGGCGCAGGCAACGACTCGGGCATCATCAAGTTTGACGGCCAACGCGCCGCGACGACCGCCGCGACTTTCGGTCTTGATCTCGGCGCTGGCCAAGATCAGGCCGAGTCGCTCTTCATCAGCCGGGGCGGCCAAGTCACCCTTGCGGGCGAAGTCCGAGGCGGCGAAGGCGACGACACCATCAAGATGTTGCTCGAAGGCAACGGCATCGCCAACGCAACCCTCCAAGGCGACGGCGGCAACGACTACCTCGACATGGAGCTCAAAGGCAACGTCCGCGGCGAAACCCGCCACCTGGGCGGTGCCGGCGATGACTTCCTGAAGCTGATCGTCGTTGGCCCCCGCCGTATCGCGCCCTTCATGGACGGCGGCCCCGGCATCGACGCGGCCATCGGCTTTGGCACGATCGTCAACGTCGAGCAAGTCGACCGTCAGTAAACGAACGAAGCCAAGGCATCTGAAGCCCCGGAGCGAGCAACGCTCCGGGGCTTTCTGCCATGCGAACCACGACGGGCCTGCACCAGCCTGTGACAGTCGCATGTTCGGTGCTTGACCTCTTCTCGAGAACACAGACCAAGCGGAACTCGAAAGCTCGGCGCGGATCAGGGGAATCCACATCATCACGTGGATGCGTTACTCGGTGAACGACATGGTGACCAAGGTGCCGCCAGCCTCATGACGTAGCTGGGAGATAGCACTGTGAACCCGACGGGCCGGCGACGTTCAGACGTAGTTGTAACTTACAGTCGCGGCGGCGGGGACCGGGGGATAACGCATGCGAACTCGCCAGAGATGCAGCGACGCGGCGGTCTGATTGAGTCGCTCCAGCAGCCAAGCGATCACGTCCGCATGACCAGTCACTTCCGGTGCGGGCGGGGCGCTCACCAGCGAGCCCATGTACTGGATCGTCTCCGGAACTGGTATGCGAGCGTACTCGGGGCCGCGAACATAGGGCAAATCCGTGTGCACGGTTGAGTGGATCTTGAATTGCACGTCTTCGAGCAGGCTCGACGGGGCGATCACGTCGAAGACCAATCGCTCGCAGGGAGTTGTCACGGGCAGAATCATCGCATCTCGTACATCAGTTCCCACCGGCATGTGCGTGTGCAGTTCACCCGTGACAACGTTGACAGCGTGCATCTGTCCGACTGGACCAGGCAGCAGTTCATCCTCCGCCGTCATCCCACCGATCAGTCGTCGCTGTAATTGAGGCAAGGGTGACGAGCAAAACTGCGGCAGCAGGAAACCGAGCCCATCGTTGGAGTTCGTGGACGCTCCGACTCGAAGCGGCGTGCGGACCACTTCCGATGAAGGCCCCTCCGCTGTGACCAACGTGGTGCGTGCGACCAGCCAGGGAACGTTGTTGCGCACTCGAGTCAATCCGACGAGCCCGCGGACCCGCGCAACGTCGGGCAGGTATCCGGGGCGGGGCAGGAGCACATCGATCTGGAACACGGTCGACGCGTGCGCACCAAGGAAGTGCGAGTTGGCTCGAAACGCGTCGCGCCGCAACGCAGTCTCGAAACGAGTGCGTCCTTCCTCCGTGAGCGCGCCGAACATGATGTCCGCGGTTGCGCGATCTCCCGCGAAGTCTGATGCGACCTGGCGATACTTGGCGAACGCATCGCGGGCATGCTCGATGCGAGGCGAGGCCACGCCGACTTTTTCCGCGGCAGAAAGGAAGCGATCAAACCCGAGTGCGCCGGGAATGTGGGCTGGGGATGGGCAATCGCCCACGCCCTGAGCCACTTGCCAGACTTTCCAGGCCAGGCTTCGGTCCAGCCTCAGGCGAGTTGCGACATCGATAGCGCGATCGATCCCGACGCACATGCTCAACACCTCGGCGGTGGCCTGACGAAGGGCGCGGAGGCTGGATTGGGCTTCGGAGGAGAAGGAATGCGCAGAGTTTTCGGACCCCTCATGTTCGTGCGCGTTCACTTCGATGGGCGCGGATGAGCGGGAGTCGAGCGGTCGCAACTTCTTGCCAGCGGACATAATGGAGGAGTATATCGCATCTTCAAGACAACGCCAGAAGAAATGTTTGAACATTTCTCTTGCAACGTCCGAAACGTCCTGTATGCTGGGTGCCCTCCCCTAGCTGGGAGGTAGGAGACGCCCATGTTGATGAATAGCCCCCGCCGTCGAGGCATCCGTTGCCTCTCCCTCATCGGGCTCATGGCCTTGTGTTGTGGTTCAGCCTCTGCTGCGGTCATCAATGTGCCCGCCGATCAGCTCACGATTCAAGCTGCGATTGATGTGGCGGCCAATGGCGATGAGATCATCATCGCTGCGGGCACCTACACGGAACAACTTGATCTCTTGGGCAAGAGCCTGCTGATCCGCGGCACGGGGACGCCCGACCTCACGATCATCGACGCGGGTGGAATGCAGGGCGTCATCATCAACTCGAGCGCAGCGGTCGAACTCCGCAACCTCACGCTCCAGAATGCCAGCGCCACCAGCACCTCCGGTGCGAGCATCATCTCGACCAACTCCGGCCTGACGCTCACCAACTGCGTCCTGACGGGGAACAACGTCACCGACGGCACGGGTGCCGCGCTGGGCGTGCTGGGCGGAACGCTCACACTGACTAACACCACCGTCATCAACAACTTCTCGAGTTCAGCCTTCTCGCCCGCACCCTTCGGCGGCGCGGCGGACATCCGCGACGCTGTGGTGACGATCACCAACTCGCGGTTCGAGGCCAACATCGCCAATGGAGTGGGCGGCGGGGCCCTCGGGCTATTCGGCTCGACGGTGGCGTCGATCACGGGGACCACGTTTCAGAGCAACTCGGTCACCGCTGCGTCCGGCAGCGTGAACGCGGACGGCGGCGCGATCGCCGTTCGAGATGGAGCAGCACTGACCATCACCGGCTCAACCTTCAATGCGAACTCCAACACCTTCGGCGACGGCAGCGCGATCGAAGTGGGACCGACCGGCTCGACGTCGAGCGTAGTTGTTTCAAACTGCGTCTTTGCCGGAAACTCCGCTTCGGGCGGCGGAAGCGGAGGGCTCGCCCATCGCTCGTCAGGATTGATCAACGTCACGGACTCGACCTTCGAGAACAACACCGCAACCTCAGGCTCGGGAGCAGGCATCGCGCTGCTCACCACTCTCGTCGGGGCCGGATCGCAGATCGACGGCTGCACGTTTCGCAACAACACGTCGGCGGTGGCGGGAGCGTTACAACTGGCGTGTCTGATTACCGTCTCCGACTGCCTCTTTGAAAACAACCAGGCGACCGGAGCGACCAGCGGCAGCTTCGTGATCACGGGAGGCGGTGGAGCCATCCGTACCAGCAGCACCCCAGTGGGCACAACGCTCCTGCGCTGCACCTTCCGCGGCAACAACATCCTCAACCCCGCTGGGCAGGGCGGGGGGGCGGTGCGGGCGTTTCGCGGGTACTTGAACATCCAGGACTGCCTCTTCGAAGGCAACTACACGCTGAACCTGCCGGGCGGCGCGGTGATGTTTGAAGGGCAGACTCAAGGCACGCTGCGCGTGTTCAACGTGCTGGGCACCACCTTCCGCAACAACCGGGCCTACGACACGACACTCCAACTGGGCAACCGAGGCGGTGCGATCGGAACGACCCTGCGCCAGGACATCACCATCGACGGCTGCACCTTCGAAGACAACACCGCCCAAGAAGCCGGGCACGTGCACATCGAGCCGCTGGCCCTCAACGCCACCATTCGCAACTCGACGTTCACCGGCGGCGGAGCCGTCCCCAACTCCCTGGGACAGGGCGGAGACTGGGGCGCGATCTACGCCAACACCGTGACGAGCATCCTCATCGAAGGCGTCACCATCGAGGGTGTCACCGCGAAGATATCCGGCGGCATTCACACCGCGGGCACGTCCAACGTCACATTGCGAGACAGCATCATCCGCGATACCCACGCGGTACCCAACGCCAGCGGTCAAGGCGGCGATGACGGCGCGGGCACGCTCAACGGCGCCTCCGTGCTGGTCGACAACGTGCTGGTCGAGAACTGCACCGCCAAACTCCGGGGAGGAATCAACGTGCAGGCGGCCGGTACGACCGGCACCGCGACCATCGAGGACTCGATCTTCCGCGCCAACCGTGGCATTCCCACCCCGACCAACCAGTTCGGCGAAGTGGGGGGCCTCAACGTTGGCGGTCAGAACGTCATCGTGCGGCGCACGACCTTTGATGCCAATCGCGGCAAGTTCGCGGCCGGGCTCAACGTCGCGGGCGCGGCGATCTCCACGACCATCGAAGGCAACCTGTTCATCAACAATCAGACTAACTCCACAAGTCCGACGAGCAGCGGCGAAGGCGGCGGCGCGAGGATTAATCGCTCGGGCACGACCATCGTCCGCGACAATCGTTTCATCTCCAACATCGCGCGGCGGGGCGGCGGCCTGTGGACCGATTCCACCAGCGCGACTCTGGTCAACAACCTATTCGCCTCCAACACGAGCACCGAAGCCAACGGTGGCGGCCTCTTCCTTGAAGGGGCGGGCTCCCACACCGTCGTCAACTGCACCCTCGCCAACAACATAGGCGGCGGGCTCTACGTCGTCTCCGCTCAGAACGACGCCCTGCACAATTCGATCATCTGGGGCAACACCGGTGCGCCGCACATCGAGGTCAACACCATCGGAGGCGGCGCGCCGGCCATCGCCTCGGCGTACTCACTCGTCGAGGGCGGCTATGCCGGCACGGGCAACGTTGCGGCAGACCCGCTCTTTGCGAACCCGGGCACTGGCGATTACTCGCTTGCTGCCACTTCCCCCGCGATCGACGCCGCGAGCAACACACTGGTACCAGCGGGCCTCACCACTGACCTCGCGGGCGCAACTCGATTCGTCGACGTGAGCAATGTGCCCGACACGGGCGTTGGTCCTGCGCCGGTGGTGGACATCGGCGCGTTCGAGGCGGCCTTCGCCGGGTTGACATGCGACAGCATCGACGTCAACAACGACACTGCCTTCTTCGACCCCACCGACATCGATGCCTTCCTCAGCGTCTTCAGCGAGGGGCCATGCGTCCCCGCGACAGCGACCTGCAACGACATCGACTTCAACAACGACGGCTCGCTGTTTGACCCCTGCGACATCGACAGTTTCCTGCTGGTCTTCAGCGAGGGTCCTTGCACGCTCTGCGGCGCGTGAGGCCGTCGTCTTTCAAGCGGGCGCTCAACCAACTGACTGCCCGCCCGATCAAATCAACCCGTTCCCACGCCAGCGTCAAGACCATTCCCAAGCAGAAGGAGTCCCTCATGTCCGCCAGCATGCTTTTCGTTCGTCCGTGTCTGCTCACCCTCGCCCTCTGCGCCGCGGCGGGCTCCACCCATGCCGCCGTGATCAATGTGCCCGCCGACTTTGCGACCATCCAGGCCGCGGTCGACGCCGCCACCGAAGGCGATGAGATCGTGGTCGCACCAGGAACGTACGCGGAAAGCGTCTCCTGGACTGGCAGAGGACTCACGCTGCGTAGCAGCGCTGGGCCAGCGGTGACGATCATTGATGGCGGGGATACACAAGGCGTGCTGAGCGCGGGCAACATCAGCACGTCCGTGGTGATTGACGGATTCACCATCACCAACGGTGCGACAAATGGGGGCGATGGCGCGGGCCTGGTTCTCACCAACGTCGCCGACGGCACTATCCGCAACTGCATCGTGAGCGAGAACGTGGCCGACAACGCCAGCGGTGGGGGGGCTTACCTCAACGCGGGCACATACACCGTCGAGAACACGACGTTCATCAACAACCGAATCTCTGGCGGCGGCTCGGGAGGCGGCCTGTACATCGAAGCCTCCACCGTCACGATCACGGGCGGCCTGTTCTCTGGCAATCGCAACCCGGGTGGCTCGGGCGGGGGCATCGAAGTGCTCGATGAGTCCGCCAACGTGACCATCACCGGGGTGACTTTCATCGACAACAGCGCCGAGGGCGGCAGCGGCGGCGCGATCGACGCCGTATTCGGCGCCACGCTCACCGTGCGCAACTCCACATTCATCAACAACGGCATCGGCGAGTTCACGAACACCTTCGGCGGCGCAATCCAGGCGGGCGACGGCACACTGACGGTTGAGAACTCGATCTTCAACGGCAACGGCGACTCGGCGATCTCCACCGGCGCGACCGGCAGCATCACAGGCAGCACCTTCACCGAGAACGTCGCCATCGGGGGCTCCGGCGCAGGCATCAGCCTCACGCTCATTGATCAGACGTTCACGATCTCCAACTCGACCTTCACCGGCAACATCGCCGATGGCGGCTCGGGCGCGGGCATTCTGGTAAGTGGCAACGGCGGGACCGGCACGGCGACAATCGTCGGCTGCACGTTCGTTGACAACTCCACGCCGGGCGGCGCGGGCGCGGGCATTCGCGTCGATGCCGCAAGCCCCCTTATCGATCGCTGCATCTTCCGTGGCGGTCTGGCTGAAGGCGGGGGTGGCAGCGCGATCTCCGTTGACGGCGCTGGCGCGGCTCCAGTGATCACCAGCAGCTTGCTCATCGGCACCGCCACGACTGCCGGAACCATCTATACCACCAGCGGCGCACAGCCCAGATTCGTCAACTGCACCATTATCGGTTCTGCGGGCGGTCCTGGCAACCCGGGCGGCGTGCTCTATCCCGACACGGGCACCACCATCTTCGTGATCAACTCGATCCTCCGCGACGATGGCACGGGCGGAGACATTCTGGTTCCCTCCGCGCCCGGGACCGCAACGATCACCTTCAGCAACGTACAAGGCGGATTCACAGGCGTCGGCAACATCAACGCGGATCCGCTCTTCGCGAACGTCGCCACCGGTGACTACACCCTGCTGTCGGGTTCGCCCAGCATCAACGCCGGCAACAGCGCGCTGGTGCCCTCGGGCAGCACGCTCGACCTCGCTGGCAACGCACGCATCAGCGGCTCGGCGGTGGATCAGGGCGCGTACGAAGCCGCGGGCCTGGCGTGCGACTCGATCGACTTCAATAACGACACGTCGCTGTTTGACCCCACCGACATCGACGCGTTCCTGTCGGTCTTCAGCGAAGGGCCGTGCATCCCCGCGACAGCAACCTGCAACGACATCGACTTCAACAACGACACGTCGCTCTTCGATCCGTGCGACATCGACAGCTTCCTGCTGGTCTTCAGCGAAGGCCCGTGCACCCTCTGCGGCGTCTGATTCTCGATCCGATCGGTCGCTCGTGGAGGATGCGAGGAGAATCCATGCAATTCAAACCCCTCTCCCTGGCGTTGGCGGCGGCGATGGCCATGACAGCCGGCACGGCGAACGCCCAGCCCACTTTCGAGTGGCTGGGCGTCTTTCCGTACTCGCCGCCCGCCAACGCGGTTTCGGTCCGGCAGTTCACCAGCGCCCACAGTGCCAGCAATGACGCAAGCGTGATTGTGGGCGACGAAATCGAGTTGGTTCGCCTTGAAGGCCAGACCAGCCCGCAGTTCACATCGCGCATCGCCTGGCGGCGGACGGACACCGGGTATGTGCGCGTCGGCGCTGGTCTGCTGAACGCAGCGCGTGGGATATCAGGCGACGGCACACGCACCTGGGGCCAGCGTGTGAGCGGCGGGAACAACCCTGCTCGCTTGACGCCCGGCGGCACTCTCGACGTGCTCGTCAATCCGACCAACCTGAGCGGCGTCGGCCTCGGCAGCGCGCTCTCGGGCGATTGGCCCGTTTCTCAATCAGGCGATCACGCGCTGCTGAACTGGAGCGTGGTTGGCTCCGGCCCTGGCGGTCTTGCAAACACCGCGACGCACTGGTCCGCCAGCAACGGGCACGTGCTAGTGCCGCGAGCGTTCCCGAGCGCGACGATTCACGCGGGCACAGGCTTGTCGAGCGACGGCCTGACGGTCGCGGGATACTCCGCACGCCTCAACTTCGATACCGGTATCGTCGAAGAGGCCAAGGCGTATCGCTGGACCGCGGCGACCGGCACTCAGATCATCGAGTTCCCCGTCGAGGGCACGCTCGTGTATGGTCAGGGCCTTTCTGGAAACGGACAGGTATTGCTCGCGCAGGTGCTGCCGCAGTTTGGCCAGCCAGGCGAGGGATGGCTGTGGTCGCAGGCCAGCGGCTGGCAGCCCATCGGCGGCGCGCCGACGGTCGAAGTGCAGCCCACCAAAGCCAACTTCGACGGCACGGTGGTAGGCGGCACGTACATCATCAATGGTCAAGTCTTCGGGTTCGTCTGGCGACCTGATCTCGAACTGCTGCCCATCGAAACATACCTGCGTCAGAACGGCATCGACTTTAGCGGCGAAACCGTCAGTCTCTACGACATCGTCAGCATCTCTTCCGACGGCCGCACCATCATCGGCATGGGCTCTCGCGGCAATCCTGGCCTCAACACTGAGCCCTGGCGCGTGACGTTGCCAGACACGCAGCCGACGTGTTCTGATATTGACTTCAACAACGATGGCTCGCTCTTTGACCCTACCGACATCGACGCGTTCCTGAGCATCTTCAGCGAGGGTCCGTGCGTACCAAAGACCGCAACCTGCAACGACATCGACTTCAATAACGACACGTCGGTCTTTGATCCTTGCGACATCGACAGCTTCCTGCTGGTCTTCAGCGAAGGTCCTTGCACGCTCTGCGGCGTGTAATGCCCGTGTCGATCAGCCGCTCGTCAAACCCGAAGGAATGGTGATGCGCCCAGACCTCGCGTGACCCGACACCGGCAGGCTCTGTCCCATCCATAGCCGACCTGCGTGACCGCATTGCCCTTGGCTCGCTCCACTCCGTGTCCCGCAACTCGTGAATCATCTGCTGCGTGCGAAAACGCTGCCCTGCCATCGAGAGTGCCCTCCCATCACCAACCCCGGAGCTCGGAATCTGAAGCTTGATCGGGGTGAAGGGGGAAGGTCATTCTCATCCGGGTCGATGTGATCCATGCGTCCCCAGACCCGATCACGAGAGGTCGCTCGTGGTTGGGACGGGACGCGGAGATTGTGGTTTGCATGAGAACCGGCTGAACCGAGTGGGGCGCGGCGGGTGCCATGGACGGCTCTTGCTTTCGGCGATACCCTCGCTTGCACATGCCGAACCGACCTCCTGTTCGCCCAAGCACTCCCTGGGACCGATTCGCTCGGTCACCGGTCGTGCGCGGCTTGATGGTGGTTATTCTCGTCCCGGTCTTGGTTCTTGGGGCGTTTGGCGGCACCACCTTCCTGGCCCATTCCCACGGTGAGAACGACTCGCACGTTCACGTCTCCCTCGCAAGCAAAGGCGGTAGTTTGTGCCCCGAGCAACATCGGCTCGTCCATGCGCCCGGTGCCGCCGAGTGTGATGGGCACCACGCCAACGTTGACCACGGCGAGATGAGCGATCATGGTGATTTCCCGCGCTGCGCGGACCACCCAACTCCGAACGAAGCGCCAGACGGCGTACTGATCACGATTCCCGACGACGAGCAACTTGTGCCTCGGGGTGTCGGGCTTGCCAAGACCAGTCAACCGTCGACACTGTTCGCAGTTGCATGTGCCTGGCTTTGGAATCCGCCGGACGTGACCGAACACCTCGGATCACCGGGCGGGTGGGGCGGTGGCCCAACGAGCGTCACACCGCTGCATCTTGCCTCGCTCTCGACCGTGAACCGACTCGTTCGAACGAGTGGCGCGCTTCTGCTGTAGTTCGATACCAACGCTCTCCGTCGCGTGCTGGCACTTGCACCCTCTCCGGGGCAAGAACATGCCGTCGTGTGTTGGTTCGTCCGTTCTTGCTCTGGCCGACCAGGTTCGAGCTTGACCCGCAGCAGGATCTCCCCTTGAGCAATCAAACCTCTCCCGTGCGAGCAGCGCGGGTCAACCCTCCTGTGTATCGGCCCGCGCCTCGCACCCACGTGTGGGTGGGGCTCGTGCTGAGCGTGGTATGCGGGTTGACCGGCTGCCATTCCTATGAGCGGCGGCCGCTGGACATGAGTGCGACGCGGGCGGCGTGGCTGTCCAGATCGCCGTCGGACCCATCCGTCCGCGAGTTCGCCGCGGCGCTCGACCGAACGGACAGCGGCTCCCGAGCCAGCGGCTTTGACCCCACCGACGGACTCACGCTCGCCGAGGCCGAGGTCGTCGCCCAGGTGTTTAATCCGGACCTGCGTCTCGCCCGTCTGGAGAGTGATGTGACGCGGGCGACCGCCGCGCACGCGGGCTTATGGCAGGACCCTGTCATCGGGGTGGACCTCGAGCGAATCGTGTCGGGTGTTTCTGGGGCGAATGCGTGGGTCGCCGGCTCAACCGTCGGCATGACGATCCCAATCTCCGGCCGGCTTGAAGCAGAGAAGGCCCGGGCTGGCGCGGACGTCGCCGCTGAATTGGATCGTCTCGCGGCGAGGGAGTGGGCGACCCGATCGGCGCTCCAAGAGTTGTGGGTCGAGTGGTCGGCGGCACAGATGCGGCTCGAGGTGACCGAGCGATTGCTGGAGCGTCTGCGTGACGTGGTCGCGCTGGCAGACCGGCAGGAGCAGGCCGGCTCGATGACCCGCATCGACGCCCGGTTGTTCCGTGTCGAGTTGGCCGGGCGCGAGGCTGACCTTGTCGCGATCGCCGCCCGCGTGAAGGAACTCGAACTGCAACTGAGGGCCATGCTTGGTCTGCCGCCTGAAGAGACGATCACGCTTGTACCGAGCGTCGCGATCGCGCCGCGGAGCACGGATGTACTCGACCTCCAAAGGCTCTTGGAGGAGTCCAACCCGGAACTCGCCGCGGTTCGTGCCGAGTACGAAGTGTCTGAGCAGTCCCTTCGAGCTGAGGTGCGCAAGCAGTACCCTGACCTGACGATCGGCCCCGGCTACGCCACGGATCAAGGGGACAGCCGCGTTCTGTTGGGGCTCTCGCTCCCCATCCCACTGTGGAATCGCAACCAGCAGGGCGTCGCGCAGGCGACGGCCAGCCGCGAAGTCGCCCGCGGCCGCTTTGAGACGACCTACGAGCACCTGTCGATGCGGCTCGCTGCCGCGTTCATCCGGTTTGAAGCTGGCAGAACTCAACGAACGCTGATTGAAACCAGTGTTGTGCCGCTTGCCGACGAGCAGGAGACGGACGTGGCGCGAGTTGCGGCGCTGGGCCGCGTCGATCCGCTTCTTGTGCTGGAGTCCGTGAAGGCTCAATACGCCGCCAAGACCCGGCTGCTTGAGGCCCGGGCTGCCGAATCGATCGGAGCCGTGAGACTCAACGAGCTCATCGGCCCAACTCGCCCCGCTTCGAATTCCACCCTCGACCATCCTGCAAACTTCGCACCACCCGCGCCGTCCTCGTCGCGGAGCAACGCAGGTTCATTTCGCGACGCGTCGGCACACCCCACCGATTCGCACACCAGCACGCCCTCGCCACGCTGAAGGTCTCCGCCCATGAACACACCAACCACCCTTTCCATGGTCGTCACAGTGGTCCTTTCTGCTTTGCTCGGGCTTGGGATGCTGGGCTGCGAGAGGACAACCGCCGACTCCGCGAACAGCCAGTCGAGCAGCACCCCCGCAGCCCCCGCTCCGACCAATCGTGTCGACATCAACGCGGCGGTACGGCAGAACCTGGGCATCACGTTCGTCAAGGTCGAAAGCCGCAATGTTGCACGCACGCTTCGCGTCCCCGGGCGCTTTGAGTTGCTCCCGACGGCCAAGCGGGAGTACCGAGCCGCCGCGTCGGGAACAGTGGAACTGCTCGTCCAGCAGTATCAGACCGTCACGGCGGGCATGCCCCTCTACCGCCTCGACTCGCCGCGCTGGCGCGAGATGCAGAAAGAACTCGCCGATGCCGAGGCGTCGGTGAAGCTGGCACAGGCGGGCGTGGACAGCATCGCGCCGCTGCTGGCCGCACACGAGAACCACCATGCCGAGATTGAGAAGGCCGTCGATCTCTGGGCCGCGCGTGTGACCACGCTCGAACAACTACAAAACGCTGGCGGGGCACGCGGCGATGAGGTCGCTCAGGCCAAGGCCTCGCTGGCGTCATCGCGATCCGAACTCGCCGAGACGCTGGAAAAGGAAGCCGACTTGCTCGCCCGCAAGAGCGAGACGGCAGCCCAGCTCGACGCGGCCACCTCGCGTCTGGCGTTTCTCTATGAGGCCGCGGCGACGCTGGTGGGCACGAGCGCGGGCGAACTGCAACAGCCGATTGCGTCCTCGCCGGGAAGCGCGGACGAACGCGCCAGCACGCCGCGATGGCGAACCATCAGCGCAATCGAAGTCCGGGCGCTCGCGCCGGGCGTTGTCGAGGCGGTGAGCGTTGTCTCCGGAGGCGTGATCGACCAGCACGCCCACGTCCTCTCGACCGTGCAGCCCGACCAGGTGCGCTTCCGGGCCGCAGCACTCCAAAGCGACCTCCCGCGTCTGGCCGATGGACAGCCCGCCAGCGTCGTGCCCGCGCAGCCAACATCACCCGCGAACCGCGGCACCCGCGCCGCTCGCGCGAGCGATGATGCCGCGCCCTTCACCGGCACACTCACGCTCGCGCCCACCGCCGATGCCGAGCGCCGCACGATCGAACTGATCCTGACCCCCGCGCCGCCGCGCGACGCGAGCGGGGTCGTCGCGACCGCGCCCACCTGGGTCAAGGCGGGAGTCTCAGCATTCCTCGAAATCGTGACCAGCGGCAGCGGCCGCGACGAGCTCGCCATTCCGCTCAAGTGCGTCACCCGCGACGGCACCGCCGCCATCATCTTCCGCCGCGACCCCGCCGACCCCAACAAGGCCATCCGCATGGAAGCCGACCTGGGCCTCGACGACGGCCGCTGGGTCGTCATCAAAAGCGGTGTCGCCGAAGGCAACGAGATCGTCCTCGACGGCGTCTACCAACTCATGGTCGCCACCAGCGGCACCATCACCAAGGGCGGCCACTTCCATCCCGATGGGACGTTTCATGAGGGAGACGAGTAAGGCCGGTTCGTAGGACGACACATGCTCAAGCACTTGATCTCATTCTCGCTCAAGCAGTCCACGCTGGTGATCCTCATCGCTGTGGCGTTGCTAGTGTACACCATTGCGCGGTTGCCCAAGATGTCGGTGGATGTGTTTCCCGAGCTCAACGCGCCCACCGTGGTGATCTTGACGGAAGCGGGCGGGCTTGCGGCGGATGAAGTTGAGCAGTATGTGACGTTCCCGCTGGAATCCAGCGTGAATGGGTTACCCGGCGTGCGCCGCGTGCGCTCGGCGTCGGCGATCTCGCTTTCGCTCGTGTGGGTGGAGTTTGATTGGGGGACGGACATCTACCGGGCGCGGCAACTGGTGGGCGAGAAGATGCTGGGCGCTCGTGGGGGGTTGCCGCCGGGCGTGGAGCCGGTGATGACGCCGATCTCGTCGATCACGGGCGAGATCATGCTGCTGGCGGTATCGAGTCCGGACAAGAGCGTCTCCGATCTTGATCTGCGCGCGTACGCGGAGTTTGACCTGCGGAACAAGCTGCTGGCGATCCCCGGGGTCTCGCAGGTCTCGGCCATCGGCGGGGAGTTGCCCGAGTACCAGATCAACGTGAAGCAAGAACGCCTTGCGTTGTATGGCTTGACCGTGCAGGATGTGGTCGAGGCCGCGCGCAAGGCGCACAGCACGGCGAGCGCGGGGTACTTGAGCGATGTGGACCGCGCGGAGTTGCCGATGCGGCAAGCGGCCCGCGTGAGCAGTGTGCGCGACATCGCTTCGACGATGGTCACGATGAAGGATGGGCTGCCCATCACCATCGGCGAGGTCGCCGATGTGACGCTCGGCGGCGCGCCCAAGCGCGGCACGGCGGCCGATGGCGGGAAGCCCGCCGTCGTAATCTCGGTGCAGAAGGCGCCCGGCACGAACACGCTGGAATTGACCAAGCGGATCGACACGGCCCTGACGCAGATTGAGAAGTCGGCCCCGAAGGGCATCTTCATCAACAAGGAGGTCTTCCGCCAGAGCCACTTCATTCAGCGATCCGTGGACAACGTCTTCAAGGTGCTCGTTGAGGCGACGGTCATCGTGGGCGTGATCCTGATCCTGTTCCTGCTGAATGTGCGGACGACGATCATCACGCTCACCGCGCTGCCGCTGTCGCTGGCGGCGGCGTTGCTCACACTCGACGGGCTTGGGTTGACCTTGAACGTGATGACGCTGGGCGGGCTCGCGGTCGCCATCGGCGAACTCGTCGATGACGCGATCATCGATGTCGAGAACGTGCATCGGCGGCTCGAAGAGAACGCGCTGCTCCCCGCGGCGCAGCAGAAGGGCTTCGTGCAGGTGATCTACGACGCCAGCAACGAGATCCGCTCGTCGGTCGTGTACGCCACGGTCCTGATCTGCATTGTCTTCCTTCCCCTGATGTTCCTCGATGGCCTCGAAGGGCGGTTCTTCAAGCCCCTCGCCGCGACGTACATCGTGTCGATCATGGCCTCGCTCGTGGTCGCGCTGACGGTGACGCCCGCGATGTGCAAGCTGCTGCTGGCTCCACGCTCCGCGTCGGGAAGAAAGGAGAGCACCGCCGCTCGCGAGGCCGCGAGCGCTGGCATCACAGAATCGGCGGTCGCGTCCCACGCGATGCGCCGCAGCACCGACGGCTTCCTCGTCCGGTGGCTCAAGCGCCGCTACGAGCCTTGGCTGCGCTGGTCGCTCAACCATCGCACGCTGGTCATCGGCGCTGCGTTGGCGCTCACGGGCGCTTCGCTCCTGCTTGCCCGCACCTTCGGCACGTCGTTCCTCCCGGAGTTCAACGAGGGGTCGTTCACGGTCTTCGTGTCGTCGCCGCCGGGCACGTCGCTGAGCGAGAGCAACCGCGCTGCCGAGGCGATCGAGGCCCGGCTCATCACGATCGAGGGCGTCAAGAGCGTGACGCGGCGCACCGGAAGGGCCGAGCGCGACGAACACGCCGAGCCGGTCAGCAACAGCGAGCTCGACATTCTCGTGGCTCCCGGCGGCGACAAAGCCGCGATTCGCCGGGAGATCGCGGCGATCGCGCAGGCGGTGCCCGGCGTCACGGTGCAGATCGGGCAGCCCATCGAGCATCGCCTCTCGCACATTCTCTCCGGCACGCCCGCAGCGATCGCGATCAACGTCTATGGCGAGGATCTCGGCACGCTCCGTCAACTCGCCAAGCAGATCGAGAGCGAGCTCAAGACGGTCCCGGGGGCGCGCGACGTGACGGCCAACCGCGAAGTCTTGATTACGAGTGTGCCGATCCGGTACCGCCATCAAGAACTCGCGGCGGCAGGACTGACGCCCGCCGACGCCGCGGAACAGGTGCAGGTCGCGCTCTATGGCGAGGAAGTCGCCGAGGTGAACCAGGGCGTCCGGCGGTACGCGATGGTCGTCCGGCTTGACGCTTCCGAGCGCGAGCGGATCGAACAAGTGCAGGACCTCATGCTCCGCGGCACCGCTGAGGACGGCAAACCCGGCCCCACGGTGCGACTGCGCGACGTGGCCGACATCGGCCCCGAGAAGACGCCCAACATCATCGCCCGCGAGAACGCGCAGCGCAAGGCCGTGATCTCGTGCAACGTCGCCGACGGGTACAACCTCGGAGACTTGGTCGCGCAGGTCAAAGCCCGCGTCGAGCCGATCGTCCACCGAGAGGGGTACATCGTCGAGTTCGGCGGGCAGTTCGAGGCCCAGCAGTCCGCCTCGCGCACGCTGCTCGTCGCCGGTGCGGCGATCGCCGTGGTCATGCTGCTGCTGCTGCAACTCTCGACCGGCTCGTTCAAGGTCGGGCTGCTCGTGATGATCAACCTGCCACTGGCGACCATCGGCGGGATTGCCGCAGTCTTCATCACCGACTCCATCCTGCACGCGGGGCTGATACGCAACTCGCTCGCGCTTCTCGGCATCGGCTCAATGCCCTATCTCGCGCCCGTGCTCTCGATCGCGAGTCTCGTGGGGTTCATCACGCTCTTCGGCATCGCGGTTCGCAACGGCATCCTGCTTGTGAACCACTACCGCCACCTCATCGAGATCGACAAGAAGCCCATCGGCGAGGCGATCATCCAGGGCTCGATGGAGCGGCTGGTCCCGATCCTCATGACCGCGTTGTCTGCGGCCCTGGGGTTGCTCCCGCTCGCGCTCGCCTCGGGCCAGCCCGGCAGCGAACTGCTCGCCCCGCTCGCGGTCGTGGTGCTGGGGGGCCTGCTCACGTCGACGTTCTTAAACCTCTTCGTAGTACCCGCTGGGTACGCGCTCGTGCATCGTCTCGGCTCGTCGGCGATGTCTGCCGACGACCACGCCCCAAAGCTCTCACTGCTCGGGCGTGTTGCCCGGGTGTTCACACGTCGCACGCCCTGATCGGTTGCGTGCGATCACTGGAACCGCCGTATCCGTCGTACATCCCTTACGCTTTGAAAAGGAGTTCCCATGCGTCCGAACCTGCCTCTCATCGCCGCGTTGTCCCTCGCTCCGCTCGCCGCTGTGAGCACGCTCACGGGCTGCGAGGAGAAGAAGCCCGCGGCGACAAGCAACACCAGTTCCACCACCCCCGCGAAGGCCGACGACCACGGCCATGACCACGGGCCGAATGGCGAACACGCCGACTCCAAAGCCGGTCACGGCGGCCCGGTCATCGCGCTCGGTGAGTTGACCATCGGTACCTTCTCAGCCGTGGCCACTCGTGACCAGGGTCAGATCATCGCGGGGAAGGACGCTCCCATCGACGTGACAGTCACGCCTACGGCCGGTGCGACGGCCAAGGCCGCTGCGGTCCGATTCTGGATCGGTACCGAGGACGCCAAGGGCTCGGTCAAGGCCAAGGCCGAGATTGAGAATCCCCAGGAGCCCAATCGCTGGCACGTCCACGCCGAGATTCCGAACCCGATACCCGCTGGCAGCAGGCTCTGGGTCGAGATCGAAGACGACAAGGGCGGCACGAGTGTCGGCAGCTTTGAGCTCAAGATGTGATTGGCCAGGCGGACTCGCCTGCAGCCGACCGAACGGTAGATTCGCAGACAATTAGTCTCGCTCACGCTCTTGAGACGATCGCCTGGGCCGGTTGCAAGCTGCGCTCTCCCGAGACTCTGATCCACGCCGAGTGAGACTCTTCGAGCTTCAGATCGGCTTCTGATCAGCACGCTGACCGATCAAGAAGAGCAGGTTTAATTGCATTCGCAAGGCGGAATCCCGCGACGAGGAGTTCACACCCTCCCTATCCACAACCGTCTCGAACCGTTTTCTCTGTTCCTTCTCGGACGTGCTCGAAGGGTGGTTTTGTTCGCACCCGTTTGGTTAACGGGAAATAGAGCGCAGAGAGGGGCTCGTTGGCACATCAACGGCCCTCCGGGAGCCATGCAGAAACCCGCATCCTGCAGCGCAGGCGGTGTTCAAATACTCCGCACCCGCCTTGGTCGGTGGAAACCCCATCGCGAGGACGTTAAGACCGACAGGTTCTCACCTATCTATAGCACGCGAGTCGGCCTGGCAGGTTCGGGGAGTTGCGGCGGCGATCAGTTGCTGGTAGATTGCCAAGATGCCCAACATCTTCAAACGCCTGATCGGGGTGTTGGCGACGAGTACGTGCCTGCAGCTTCGGCAGCAGGTTCAGTACCTCAAAGCTGAGAATGAGATGCTCCGGTCGAGGGTGGTGGGGGTGGGGTGTTGCGCGGAATCTTCAAGATTGAAGGGGTTGCGCGCATTCGCAGCTGCAGCTAAATCAGACGACACCTCATCGCAGAGAATCACTCGGCTGAAGTCCGCGCGGTGAGGCGGTTGGCAGCCCTAGAAGTTGAGTCGTTTGCTCGGTGTATTATGGCTGCATTGCCATCGGAGTGCCGATTGGGGTTCAGTTGCACCTTGCGGAACCTGAAATTGCACCGGGTTGAGGGGGGCAGATCACCTGCGATTGCTGGTCTCAGTACTGAACCTTGTTGATTTTGGATCCTTGCAGACCCAAGCCTGCCATCAGGCCCGTCTGGTCGAAGAAGAAGCAGTAGACTCCCTTCCTCGCGGACGTGGTCGACAAGGATGTGGCCGCACCGGCATCGATGATCGTGATGTTGGGCGCTGTGCCGAGTTCCCAGCCGCCACTCTTGTCGAGGTGGCGCAGGTCTTCTTCCGACATGAAGAACATCGCGTAGGCGAACTGCTGGAGCCCTGCCTGGAGGCCGTAGCTGAGGCCCGTGGTTTGATAGGCACCGGCGATCCGGCCGTTCTGGATCATGCGACCCTGGCCATGGTACCCGCCGACAATGAATCCACCCTTGGTGACCTGCGGAAAGACAAGGACGCCCTTGGCGCCGGCTGCAAGCGATGCGGCACCCGCGTTCTTTGCACAGAGGTCCGCGAGTGCCGCACGTGCCCCGATGCTGGGAATGGCGTCGTCATTCTTGATTGCTGCCGCGGAACCACCTCCGGATTGGCAGCCTGCCAGCGGCAGGATGGCCGAGCCGAGCGCGATGCTCAGAACTAGAACTTGTGATTTGATGTTCATAAGAACTCCTTTCAGTTCAGACACAACGATACTCGCAGCCGGTCTTAAGTCGACCGGCCGCATGAAGGGACACCGGCTCAGAAGTTCATTCCCAATCGCAAGCCCAGGATCACCGCCGTGTCGATATCTGGAGCCGGCGACTCAAGGACCTGCACGTCAAGGGTCAGATTGACGGAGGGCGTGATCGACACGTTGTAAAAGGCTTCGAAACCCTGGCTTTTGTCGTCGGCGTCCGTGAAGTCGGTCAGTCTGCCTCTCTGAAACTTGAGATGGAAGTAGCCGACGCCGAAAGTGTCCTGCTCGCGGCCAGGAATGATCCCCTTGCCGCCGACTCCGCCGCTCGCGCTCCACTCGATCGGGTTCGTGTCTTCATCTGCGATGCCGGCCCGGGCGAAGAGACCCAAACCCTGCCGATCAGGCTCGCCGTTGGTGAGGTTGATGGGAGCCTCAGATGGGTCTTTCACGTACAAGTACTGCCACCCGCTCCAGAACGCGGCCCAAGTACTGTCCTTCGTGGTCGGAGCGAGCCCTTCGCCTGGCGTAAACACGAATCGGTCGTCGAGGTCCGCGAAGTTGCTGTCAAAGGCATAACCGAACCCCACGTTCTGTCCCCCCGGTAACTCGCCCAGTTTGTACTGAAACTGCAGTTCGGTGAGCCACGCTGCCCCCTCGTCTATGTTCTCAAAGCCCGAGGTCGTCGAAGAGTCCTTGATGTTGTACACCACGCTCGAGATGTGCACGGCGTGCGTCGGCTTCACAATGATGCCCGCGCCCAGCGTGCTGTAGGGTGCCATCAGGCTGAGCGTCGGACTGAAAGTGAGGTTGGCGTTCATGAACTGGCTGGTGGCGCGGCCCGATGCGAACTCGTTGGGGTCGCCGTCAATGGTGTCAAATTTGCCGATCAAAAACCCGAACTGCTCAGACAGGAACTGCATGTACACCAGATTCGTGACGGTGAACGGGATGTCCTCGTCAAGCGTGTCGGTGAACGGGAAAAAAGCGTCGGAGTTTGCCGATAAGATTTGGCCCGTGATGTCGTTCACCGATTCGCCGTAACGAGACTCGCCGCGAAACTTGACGATCGCTCCTGGCAGCACGCCCATGCGGTGCAGGTCGAAAACGGCGTTGTAATCGAACGTGCCGCCATAGCGTGTGGCAGTGTCCAGCCCGCCATCCACCACCGACTGCAGGGTCTGGGTGAAGTTGATGTCGAACTGAATGCCTTTGTTGGCCCAGTCGGTTCGGGTGCCATTGAGATCGCCGAGCAAACGGGGACGCTTCCAAATGTCGCCGGTGTAATCGACCAGCGGTACCAAACCTGCGGGCATGTGGGGCTCCGACTCGGCAGCGTCGGGTTCCGCAGTGGTTTCTGGCTGCGATGGCGTGGCGGGGGCGGAGTTCGTCTCCTGTGCAACGACTGTTGTCGCAGCAACTCCGACGCCGATCAGTGCAAGCAATAGATCCGTTTTGGTCAACAGCATATTGAGGCCTTCTGGCGGTGATCGCCGTGTGGGGTAATGTTTAGTCGTGGTGCCGAGTGATCTTGCGAGACCACGAGTCTGCCGGAATGGCCGCCGCTCACACTCACTAAGTTGCGACAGAGTAAAAAGAAAACATATATGTGTCACGAAACGACGCGAACATCGACCAAATTGCATAATATGCACACAACAAGACACTTCACAGTTACAGTGAAAGGCACGTCGCTACAACATGATCCGATGTCGTGCGGCATTAGTTGTCGGTGCGCCACGATCTAACCGGATTGTACTTCAATATCGCTCTAGCCACATCCGAAGTAGCCGTCCCGAGATCTTTCTCGTAGACAGTTCCCTCCGGACCAACCAAGAAAGTTATGACGCCGCTACGGCCATACTCGGCCTGATATGCTCCATGTTTCAAACTGCAAATCGACTTGGTTCCGCACCCGCTGGCTCAGGCCAGCTCACTCGCTAACGATCAGTGCCTGCAAAGGGCCCGGCGTCTGCCTGGATAACGCCATTAGCCTTGACATACTCATCCCAGAGTTTCAGCATCGCGTCCCGCCGGTCGGCGTGCTGCGTCGAGAGGTCGTGCAATTCCGCGAAATCGTTCTTGATATTGAAGAGTTGCCAGTCGCCGGTTCCTCCGGCGCGTTTCAGCAGGGACATGAGCTTCCAATCTCCCTGCTTGATCGCACGATTGCCGAACAACTCCCAGCCGTTCCAGTCCGCGTCGCTACGAACTGACTTTGTCCGATTAGCGAGAACCTGTGTCATTGATCGGCCCTGAATCGGCGCGACATCCACGTCCTTCACCTTGGCGGGGTATGCAGTGCCGGCCACTTCCAAAAGGGTCGGCATTATGTCCAAGATGTGGAATGAAGCGTCGCTGATCGCGCCCGAGTGATTGACACCCGGCCCGCTCATAATCAACGGCGCTCGAATGCCTCCCTCCGCTACGACGCCCTTGTAGAGCCGGAATGGAGTGTTGCTGACCTGTCCCCATGCTTTGCTGTAGTCGATGAACGAGCCAATGCGGCCCCAATTCTCAAAGCGGTTGTCGAAAATCTTCTCGAACCTAGGCTTGGCCTCAGGGAAGAGCTCCAGCAGCATGCCCGCGTGGTCCTCGCCGTTCGCCCCATTGTCGGACATGAAGATGATCAGCGTGTTCTCGTACTGCCCGGTGGCCTTCAGGTGGCTGATCAAACGACCGATCTGGTCGTCCATGTGCGCGACCATCGCGGCGTAAATCTCCATCCTCCGTGCCGATTCCCGCTGCTCCTGATCCGACAGGTCGGCCCACGCGGGAACGTCCGCCGGCCGAGGGGCGCGTGCAGCCTGCTGGCTGACGATGCCCAACGCCTTCTGGCGAGCCAGCCGCTCCTCCCCGACCCGGTCGTATCCAGCGTCGTACATGCCGTGGTACCTGTCGATCCAGTCATCCGGCGCCGCGAGCGGGCCGTGGGGCGCCTGATAGGCGACGTAGGCGAAGAACGGCTGTTGCTTAGTGCGAGCTTCGTCCACGCATTGGATTGCAAAGTCCGTAAAGTTCGTCGACGAGAAGTACCCCGGGGGGAGCGTGTCGATCCGCTCACCGTTGCGGGAGTAGTTCGCCTTGGGCTGCTTGGGGCTCAACGCCTTCATGTCCTCCCAGTGGCTTCCCATGCCGTCGATCATGGTGAAGTCGCGAGCAAACCCGTGGGCCGCGGGCCACGACTTCGGATCCTCGCCCAGGTGCCACTTCCCTGCCATGAATGGGAAGTAGCCGGCTTGGCTGCTGAGCAGTTTGGCGATGCTGACCACTCGCGTGTTCAAGTGCCCTTCGTACCCGGGCATTCCTTTCTGGGTGGGACCAAGCCACTCTGCCATGTTTCCAAGGCCGGCGACATGGTTGTCGGTGCCAGATAGAAGCATTGCGCGAGATGGCGAGCAGGTCGGAGATACACAGAAGTTGGTCGCCCGTACACCTCGTGCCGCCAGTGCGTCCAGATTGGGCGTCTTGATCTCGCCGCCGAAGCATCCGAGGTCAGAATACCCAAGGTCATCCGCAACGATCAACAGGATGTTCGGCCGGGGCGGCGTGTCTTCCGCGGCCATGCAGGAGAACGATCCGATCGCTTGGGTGATGGCGATCACCGTGCCGACAAGAATGGAGAGTGCCGTACGCATTGTGTCGACTCCTTGTGTGCTGCGTTCCTTCGGCGAATGACTCGAGACTCGAATCTGGTACCCTGCCCCAAAGTTGAAGCAGATCCCTCATCAGACTTCTGCGGGTGCTTTGGGCCGTTGCAGATCTCGGTGGCTTCGCTGATATGGGGCCGGTTCACTCAATTGCACCGCCGCGTCCACCGATGTCCTCGCGCGGATTCACGGTCGTCCAGACCTGCCAAGACTTGGGATCGCTGCCCAGCTTGCGGCCTAGATCTGTCAGAGACTCCATTGTCTCTTTTTTGAAGTCACCCGGAACGGGCGGACGCCAGTTGGGGGGTATGGAAACCACCCGCACTTCAATATCTGTGCCGTACTTGGTGTTCACATAGTCGGCCTGAGCGGCGAGCCAGCGCACTTCAGCCAATGTGGCGGAACGGATTGAGGATGCGAGACTTGGGCCGATGATCTCGGGCCACTTTGCTTGCACGGTTTTGGGAATGTGGGTGGCTTGGTTGTTGAAGATGACCCAATAGCGGAGCTTGGGAAAAGGCTTGTCAGGATGCTTGGCCTTCCAACGTGGGAAAAAGGCATGTGGACTTTGCACATCGAGGCGGAAGAACACGTTGGCTGTTACGCCGCCATCACCGTAGAGTGAATCACCAATTTGGATGGGCGGGAACAGGGCGGGAATGGCAGCCGAGGCGAGCATGATCCGCTGGACACGGTCAATGTCACCGTTCTCAACCGCGGCCTCCGACTCAACACCCACTTCCCAGAACTTCTGCCGCCCAAGGTCCAAGTCCGTTGCACAGATGGCAAGCAGCTTGCCAGCGCGAGACTGTTCGGCTATCTGAGCGATCATTCTTTCGTCGACCACCGCCCGTAGATCACGCTCCAGCCCTGGGATCTTCATGAATGATGGATTGGACGGAAGGAAGAACAGGAGCCCGCTCTCCTTGATCCAATCCTTCTTCGGATTTCGGTAGAGCGACTCCACCTTCATGCACGCCTCGTCGGTTCCAATGAACGCGAAGGGGGCCAGCAGTGCCCCGGTGCTTACGCCTGTCACCAGATCGAAGTCGGGACGACGCCACTGCGGCTCCGAAACAGCCCCCCAGCCAACCAAGAATCCCGCACCGAAAGCTCCGTAGTCCCCTCCGCCCGATATCGCGAGCACGTTCATGGTTACGACTTCACCGTGAGAAGCCGTCGCCCTTCGCTCTATGCGTTCCATGACCTTGGTCATTGCGTCGCGAATCGTGGCCGCCATCTCAGCCTGATCAGCGACCGCGCGTTCCTGAAGTTGAGCCTCAGTCAGTGTCGGCCGTGCGGGTGCAGAACACCCGATCATCATGATTCCTGCAGACAACGAAAGCGCGGCCAACGCCCCTGAAGTGCTTCGGAAATGGTGAGTTAGTGAGCGACAACCGCTGGTAAGCTGCGACATTTGGTTCACTCTCGATGTTCGTTTGGGGGGGCCGGGAAATAAGTCGTTTCTCGTCCGAAAGCCAGCCCCTTTTGACTCTCGGAGATCTGCGTATTCGGCCAAGCACGCCCCAATCCCTCGCTAGCACGGTATGGGGCAAAATAGACTTTAAGGTCCTTAATGCTATGCCAATACTCATCCGAAGGCTAGTGGCCGCACTTTTTTGGTAATTGAGCCGCGTGACCTTGGTGTTGGGTTGATTGTGTTCGCAACTACCTGATTGACGCGCAATAGTGCGCAGTGGTGGGTTCTTTGGCCCCTCGTCGGGCCTGCGGGAGCAGTGCAGAAACCTCCCTATCCACAACCGTCTCGAACCGACTTTTCTGTCTCTTCTCGGGCGTGCTCGAAAGGTTGGTTTTGTTCGCACCCGCTTGGTTAACGGGAAATAGAGCGCAGCGAGGGGTTCTTTGGCCCTCCGAATCTACAACCCTGGCGAGCTGTTTCTCGACCCCTAGCGGGCTTGTGTTCGCCTGAAATGGTTGGTTGACGCGTGCCGAGTCGGTTGCTGCAAAGGAGGACGGCGACGATACTCGGTGGCGATCGGGGCCGTCCTCTGGCGCAGAAACGCTACGGTCATGGTTATCTGGCTCTAGGGTCTGGATCGACCTCCGTGCTCTATGCCGAGTCTGCGACCATCGTCTTTGTCGTCGCACGGCGGATCGCTTTCTCAGACTCGACGACCAGGAGCACCCCGGCACCTACTAGCAGCACCCGAGTCCACGCGCTCGCGTCAAGCGGAGCCGTGTGGAAGAGGCGATTGACGATCGGTGTGTGGGCGAACGCGAACTGCACGGCGAGCATCGCGACGATTCCCGCCCACAGCCACAGGTTCGAGAAGAGTGGCACCGCCCACGCGGGACGCAGGAGGGCCCGGCTGGAGAAGAGGTAGAAGATCTCGCCCACGATGATCACGGAGACTGCTGCGGTGCGGGCCGTCGCCTCGCTCATGCCCCGGTTCAGTTCCCAGTGGAACAGGCTCATGGCACCCGCGCACAGCAGAAGCGAGACGAGTCCGGTACGCATGAAGAGTTCGAAGGTCAGCAGTGGGCGGTGTGGATCGCGCGGTGGGCGGGCCATCACGCCCGGCTCCTTGGCCTCGAAGATCAGCGGCATTCCGAGCAGGATCGCCGTGATCATGTTGATGTAGAGGGCGTGGATGGGGAGGATCGGCAGTGGCCAGCCGAGCATGATGGCCGCGAGGATTACGAACGCCTCGCCGCCGTTGGTGGGAAGGGTCCAGACGATGAACTTGGTGAGGTTGCTAAAGACGTTGCGGCCTTCTTCGACTGCCGCCTCGATGGTGGCGAAGTTGTCGTCGGCGAGCACCATGTCCGCGGCGTCCTTGGCCACTTCCGTTCCTGCGATGCCCATCGCGACGCCGATGTCGGCCTGACGGAGAGCGGGGGCGTCGTTCACGCCGTCGCCGGTCATGGCCACGATGTGACCTCGCGATTGCAGGCCCTTCACCAGACGCAGTTTCTGCTCGGGCGTCATCCGCGCGAAGACTGCCGTCGTCTCGGCATGGGCCGGAAGGTCCCCGTCGGGGATGGCGGCCATCTCCGCGCCGGTGAGGACGCGCGGCGTGGTTCCGAAGTCCCCCTCCGTATGCGGCCCCGCCCCGTCGATCCCGATCATGCCCGCAATCGTCGCCGCCGTCAGCGCGTGATCGCCTGTGATCATCTTGACGCGAATGCCCGCTCGCTGGCACGCGGCGACCGCGTCGATGGCCTCGGGCCGCGGCGGGTCAAGCATCCCCTGCACGCCCACGAAGGTAAGCCCCTGCTCGACCATCGGGTGCGTCAGGTCACGCTGGCCCAGCGCGGCGTCAACGCGGGCAAAGGCCAGGACTCGAAGGCCGCGGCCCGCGAGTGCTGCGGCTGCGGTGTGGGCGGCAGCGCGATCGAGCGGAACATTCTCGCCGCGTGGGCCCATTGCGGCTTCGCACATGCCCAGCACGCGTTCGACCGAACCCTTCACGTAGACCACGCGCTCGCCCGCATCGCTGCCGCTCTCGGGCTCCCGCGCGTGTAGCGTGGCCATGAACTGCCGGTCAGACTCAAAGGGGATGGCGTCCAGTCGCGGGAATCTGGCTGCAAGAATGTGACGCGAGAGATCGGCACCCCCCGCACCAGATAGTTTGCGAGCCGCGACGACGAGGGCGGCCTCGGTCGGGTCGCCGTGGATCTCCCATCGCCCATCGCGAGCGACCAGCACCGCATCGTTACAGAGTGCGCCGCACGCGAGCAGTTCCAGCAGCGCTGGGTGATCCTCGGCCCGGGACGCATGGGCCACGCCCGCGAGGCGCGCCTCGCCCGCAGGGTCGTACCCGCCGCCGGTGAACTCATACTCTGCCCCCGCGCACCACGCGGCCCGCACGGTCATCTGGTTCTGCGTCAGCGTCCCGGTCTTGTCCGAGCAGATCACCGTGGTCGAGCCCAGGGCCTCGACGGCCGGAAGTTTGCGGATAATTGCCTTCTTGCCCGCCATGCGAGCCACGCCTACCGCGAGCATGATGGTGACAGCGGCGGGCAGGCCCTCGGGGATCGCGCCGACCGCAAGGGCCACCGCAGCCTTGAACATCTCGCTCGCCGGATTCCCGCGCAGCAGGCCGACGACGAAGGCTACGACCGCCACCGCGAGGATCACCCACAGCAGCAAGTGGCTGAACGCCGCGATCTTCTTCGTCAGCGGCGTCGCGATCTGCTCGGCCGACGAGATCATCTCGCTGATGCGGCCGACCTCGGTCGCATCGGCGGTCGCCACGACGATCCCCTCGCCCGTGCCGCGCACGACGAGCGACCCGGCGTACGCCATGCACCGGCGATCGGCGAGCACCGCCGCCTCGGCGAGCGCGGCGGCATCCTTCGCAACGGCCTTGCTCTCGCCGGTGAGCGTCGATTCGTCGATACGCAGGTCCTTGACCGCGCCGTCGAGCAGGCGCAGGTCGGCGGGCACCTTGTCCCCCGGCTCCAACAGTACGATGTCGCCGACGACGAGTTGGGCCGCGTCGATCCTGCGGCGATCGCCATCTCTTCGCACCGTTGCCTCGATCCGCATGGAGCGGGCCAGCGCGTCGATCGCGGCCACGGCCTTCCGCTCCTGCACGAAGCCGATGATCGCGTTGGCCAGCACGACGCCCAGGATCACTGCGCTGTCGGTGTACTCGCCCAGCCACAGCGTGACCGCCCCGGCCACGAGCAGGATGTAGACCAGCGGCGCGTGGAACTGCATGAGCAGCCGCACCCACCACGGCCGACCCCGCTTGGCGGAGATCGTGTTGGGTCCGTGCCGCGCCAGCCGGGCCGAGGCCTCGGCGGCGGAAAGCCCTGCGCGCGGATCGCAGGCGACCCCGCGCGCGACTTCAGTCGCGGCGGCGGCGTGCCAGGCAAGCGTCGGGAATCCGTTCATCTTTTGCAGCATAGGAAAACCCGTCCCGCACGCGGATAGCGGATAGTTCCGCTATGCGACCATCGCGACGCAATCGGTAGCATCGTTGATCAGTACAGCCATGAACATCCTGATTGCCTTTGACGGCTCGGAGCACGCCGACGCGGCGATCGACGACCTGTCCTCGGCCGGGCTGCCCGATCGCGCGAGCGCAGTGGTCCTCTCGATCGTGGATGCATGGCTCCCCGAGGAAGCCCCGCCCGGCGGCAAGGCCGACGAGGCGCTCCCGGCACTGAAGGACATCCGCGCCGCCGTCACGCGACGGGTTGAGGCGCAGCGAGAGATCGCCGAGAGAGGCGCGGCCAGGCTGCGGAGTAACTTCCCAAACTGGCGAGTGGTTGCTGATGCCTGCGCCGACTCTCCGGCGGCGGCGATCATCCGGCGGGCCGAGGGCGAGAACGGCGGTGTGGATGGCAGCGGCGGACCTGCGGACCTAACGGTTGTCGGTTCACGCGGGCTCGGCGCGATCAAACGCTTGGTGTTGGGCAGCGTGGCTCAGAAGGTCATGCACGGCCTGCGTGGTTCGGTTCGCATCGCGCGCGGCCGCGTCGCAACGTCCCCCCACCCCAACATTCACCGCCAGGGAGCTCTGTCACTTGTCCGTCCGCCTCGGATCGTCGTCGGTGTGGACGGCTCGGCGGACTCGGACGCCGCGGTTGCGGCCGTGGCCGCCCGCGACTGGCCCGTGGGCACGCATGTGCTCGTCGCGTGCTACGCGCAAGGGATCGAAGG
>JALHOJ010000026.1 GCA_022843045.1 Phycisphaerales bacterium | reverse complement strand
GGGGGGGGGGGAGGGCGCGGCGGCGGGTCAACCCGGGCTTGCGCGTGGGGTCCGTTGGTCAAAGGGGAAAAGAAAACGCCCGGCCTTTGGGGGCCGGGCGTGGGGGAGTGAGGTTGTGCATCGATCAGGCGGAGCCTTTGTGCCTCTGGGTTGTTAGACGCCGCAGAGGGTGCAGGGGCCTTCGCTGAACTGCAGGAGGAAGCTGTCGATGTCGCAGGGGTCGAAGAGGCTGCCGTCGTTGTTAAAGTCGATGTCGTTGCAGGTCGCGGATTCGGGGAGGCAGGGACCTTCGCTGAAGACGCTCAGGAAGGCGTCGATGTCGGTGGGATCGAAGAAGCTGGTGTCGTTGTTGAAGTCGATGGAGTCGCAGGTCGGGCCGGTCTGGCAGGACAGCAGGGTGACGAACTGCGTGCCGGGCACGGTGTTGAAGTCCACCTGGCTGACTTCGCCGAGGCTGGCCTCGGCGAATCCGCCCGTGCTGTCGATGCCGCCGATGATCTGGTTGGAGACGAAGGTGTAGTCGCTGCTCACGATGAAGCCGGCGACGCGGATGGGGGTGGTGCCGTTCCAGCCCAGTTCGCTGGCGCGAATCTGGATTTCGATGCCGGTGGCGACGTCTGCGGCGCCAGCAACACTGGCGCCCGCGCCCGTGCCGGTGACGCCGGCGATGTTGTTGTTGTCGACGTCGACGCGGATCACGCCTGGGGTCAGCGTGGCGGGATCGATCGGCGCGAAGGGGGCGGGGTTCTGGGTCGTCGTGGTGCGCGAGCCGGCGTTGGTTTCCAGCGGATCCGCGGCGTTCAGGAAGTCCTGGAAGTCAGCGAAGGTGGCGGGGAAGGCGGTGGGGCTGTTGCTGGGATACTTGTCGCCGCCGCTGTATGAGGTGTACTCGGTCTGGAAGCCGCTGACTTCCTGACGGCCGTTGGCGCGGATCGCGACGGCGTTGGCGTAGAGCTCGCTGGCGCTGTTGCCCACGCGGAGGACGTAGTCGGCGGTGAAGCCGGATTCAAACGTCAGGCCGGGGGTGGTGACGTCGGGCTCGGGATCGGGGTTGTCGATCACGATGGAGCCCATGCGGTTGAGGCCGTTGTTGGCGTCGAAGAAGGGGTTGGGGGGCGTGGCGCCGCTGCCGCGGAGCACGTTCTGGCCGTCGGTGGGATCAACGTCGAAGAAGAGCACGAGGCCGTTGAAGTTGTTCTCGAGGTTGCCGCCCACGAAGATGCTGATCACGTCGCCGTCGACGCAGGAGTACAGGTTGTTGATTTCGGAGCCGCCGCAGAGGTCGCGGCTGGGAATCAGGCTGCCGCCGACGGGAGCGTTGCCCACGCCTTCGGTGTTGGAGTTGTCGATGCCGGCCTTGAGCGTGCCGCCGGTGGGGAGCACACCGGCAGCGCCTTCGAGGATGTCGCCGCCGACGATGCCGTAGTTGACGTTGCCCAGGTACGTGCCCTGGCCGCTGCCAGCGGGCGCGTCGGGCAGGAGGAACCAGTCGTAGTAGGACTGGTCGGTGGTGTTGCCGTTGGCGATCATGATCGCGTCAGGTTCGAAGCCTGCGTCCCAGGTGAGGCCGTCGGTGCTGCTGGCGGTGGCGGCGCTGATGCCCGGAATGAAGCCGAAGCCCCAGTTCTGGTTGCCGTTCAGCATGCGGTTCTGGCCGCCGGCCTGATAGTCAAAGAAGATCGCGAGGCGGTTGTAGCCCTGGTAGTTGCCGCCCACGAAGAGCATGAGCTGGTCGTCGCTGGTGTCGCCAGCGGTGCCGTTGTCAGACACGCGCACGTACAAGTTGTTCAGTTCGCTGTTGGCGAGGCTCGAGAAGTTGGTCTGCACCCAGGTGCGCGAGCCGGCCCACCAGCCGCCAGCGCCGTTGTTGCCGTTGAGGCCGTCGAGCTGGCCATCGAGCACCGGAAGACCCGCCGCGCGACCCGCGGGGATCGTGATCGTGAGGAACTGGTTGCCCGGGAACTGAGCGTTGTTGGCGAAGTTGACGGCGCGGCCCTGGCCGAGGTTGGGATGGCCGCCGGTGAACGGCACGCTGTTGTACGTGCCCGAGAGCGGCAGCGGATCGGCGCCGATGACCTGGTTGCTGAGGTTGGAACCGTTGCCCATCACAGCGGCGAGACGGATCTGGGTGCCTGCGGCGGGGTTACCCAGAGCGGCGAGGGGGACGGCGAGTTCGAGGCCGTACACGACTGCCTCGGGGTTGCCGGCGGTGCCGATTGAGCCGGGGACGTTGTCACCGAAACTGGTCGGCTGGTTTTGCGTCCAGACGAGTTGGTAGCCTTCATTCGCGCTGCGGACGCCGTTGACGACGACCTGAGCGGACGCGACGCCGCCGGCGAGGGCGACGAGTGCGAGAGCCGAACAACGCTTCACGTTCTTCATTTGCAAATCTCCCAAGGGCCCGAGGGGCCATAGACCAGACAATCAAACACCTCAACTCCGCAATGCGGCCCAACGCGCGGAACATGCGTGCCCTCGATGCAGGCCGCACTGACCACCGAGCGAAACGCCCAGAGGGAGGCTGACTTGCACGAAGGAGCGTGCCGCGGAAGGGCTGAGCACGAGCGACCGCCAGTTGGCGGGCCAGAAGCAATATACAGCAAGAGCACCTCAAAAGGCGAGGAAAATCCACTCGGGAAGCGCAGATTCATGACGTTCCCGGACGACTCCCCGGGAATGCTCGGGCGGCGTTCCCCCGGAAAGCGGGCGTGGGCTTGTAGGCTCGGTCGAGTCTTCAGTCCACCCCCGGGGAACCACTTGACTTGGGTCGGCAACGGACCTAGAAGGTGGGGGCCGTGAGTGCGCTGGTTCCGGGAGCGCGAGAAGAGGGTTGTTGTTCCATCTGCAAGGCGATTCGTCGGACCTCGGGAAACCGTTGGTGAGCGGTGATTCCGTGGACTTTTTGGAACGTTTGTCGCGCGGAGGGGAAGAAATTCCGCCGGAACCGTCAATGATGCGGTACGAAGGGTGAAGGAATGCAACCGTGGGTTTCTTCTCCGATTTTGATGGGAAGGTCTTGACGAAGCGGGGCATTATCGAGTAACTTCTCCGAAAGTCCTTGCGCTGCTGCGGAGCCCCGGGCGCGATGAAGGGCGATAGGGGTCGGTCGCGAGTGAAAATCGGGTCCGAACTGCCTCGACGGCGAGCAGTGGGGGAGTGGAACGGTCGATTGGTTTTGGGTCAGGGCAAAGCACAGCACCAGCCAAGACGCGCTGGGACAGGAACAAGGTCCATGCAACAGATGAAAGTCACGCTTCCTTCGAACGCTCAGCAGTGTCCCATGCAGATGTGTGAAGGAACTCACGGGAGGACTTCGCGAGGCGGCGATGCGAAAGCGGGCAGGCTTCGATTCGGTTTTCGATCTGGATTCACGCTGATTGAATTGCTGGTGGTGATCGCGATCATCGCGCTGTTGATTGGGATTCTGATTCCGTCGCTGGGCAAGGCCCGGGACAGCGCGCGAACGCTCAAGTGCCTGACGCACACGCGGGCGATGGGTCAGATCATGACCCTCTACGCGAACGACAACAAGAGCTGGTATCCGCAGGTTCCCGAATGCGTCAATGACGGCTTCTTGGGTGAGCAGAGCTCTCGCGGCGGGTTGGCGGGGCTGTTCAGCCTGAACCAAGTCGGCTTCGAAGATGACGGCCTGACCTACGCCGGCTGGACTGGTCAGACTCCCACGGACGACAACGACCAGCTCGATTGCTATCCGCTGGTCTCGAACACCGGGCCTGCCGGGTGCACGTCCACGCCCCTGAATGGACCGCGCACGCCGTTGCTTCGCAACTACATGACGGGCTTTGATATTCTGATCTGTCCCTCCGACAAGCAGGACGTGTATTACGGCCCAGCGGTCGCCCAGGGCGGCGCGGCCCAGTATTCGCCCACGACATGGACAGGCACGACCGGCTTCCGCAATCCGCGCGTCGCGGGCAGTGAACGTCAGGTGGCGTGGAACAGCATCAGCTATCTGTACATCACGGGCCTCAAGACCGACGAGCCCAACATCCCTACGCCTCCGCCGCTCTTTGGCGATGAAACCAACGGTCCGGACGTAGGCACGAAGGCGTGGTACGGCGCGAGCGCCGGGAGCACGACGCTCAATGCCCAGATGGGCGCGGCGGGCGTGACGTTCGCGGGCGGGTATGGCAAGGTGGACAACCACGGCGCCGCCGGGGCGAACTTTGTGTATGCCGATGGCAGCGGCAAGTTCACCACGGGCAGCATTCAGGACATCTTCTTCTCGAGCGATCCTCAGGCTCAGAAGAGCATCAACGTGATCAAGCCCGGTCGCAGCGCGATGACGCAGACGATCGATTGATTTCAGATGCGGTTGGATTGCACGAACGCCCGCGGCATGTCGCGGGCGTTTTTCGTTGTGCGTTGTTGATGGCGGGGTGATGCGGCGGCGCGTTCGCATGGCCGAGTGATTCGGGGGCGTGGACGTTACCGCAGCCTTCTTGGATTCGGCTTGGGCTTGCCGTCGGCGTATTCCCACACCGTGACGGGTACAAAGCGCACACCCCACACCCGCGCCTCTTCGTGCGTCGGGTAGAGCAGGTCGAGCCGGAAGCCCTTGATGGCTCCGCCGCAGTCGAGCACGGGGACGATGGGTTCTTCGGGGAGGGTCTTGGGCGAGTCGCTGGGCGCAGGGCTCGCGGGCGCGGCAGAGGCTCGCGGCTTGGTTTCCAGCGGCAGACCATACCCGGGCACCGTGAGCATCGAGCCGTACGCGAGCACTTCGGGGTCGGCGGCGATGAGCAGGTGGGCGTTGGTGGTGACGCAGTGCATGGTGGCGGTGCGGCCGTCGGCGGAGTCGCCGCAGCTGCGCCAGTCGGGGGAGTACGCCGTGACGGTCATCCAGAGGACCTTGGCGGGGCGCACGGGGCGGCCGTTGAACCAGCGGAGGGCGGGGTCGCTGACGAGGGTGCTGGGCGGGGGGGGGCCGATGAAGTCGGGGTGGCCAAACTCGAACCAGGTGCCTGGCGCGAGGAGCGGCATGGGTGGTTGCGCGGTTGGCGTTGGCTGCGTCGCGGCGGAAGTCGGAGCGGCGTTGTTTGCGCCGATCATCGACGGGGCCTGCGTCGTTGTGCCTGCGCCGCGGGCGATGGTCACGGGCGATTCGGGTGGCAGGGGCTTGGCGGGTTCGACGGGCTTGAGGCTTGCGTCTTCGTCGAGGGCGACGCTCTGCGTGCTGAGCATCGGCGCTAGTTGGGTGCGGGCGGCGATGACTTCCTTGGCGATGATCGCGGACATGGCGACGCCGCCGGCGATGATGACGGTGAGGATGAGGTTGGGGCCGAAACCCTCCTCGCGCAGGATGAACCCGCCGCGAGATTTGTTCGCGAGAAGCTGGCCCGCGCAGCGGTGCGCGGAGCGCGTCGCGTCGCGTGATGCGTCAGAATGGATTGTGCGCTTCGCCACGGGGCCGTCCTATGCCATCCGATGTGGGGAAGCATAGCCAAGTCAGATTCGCTCCTGCCACATTGGCAGCAGGGCGTACGGCCAACAATTTGATGAGGTTCGTGCCTTGGGGGGCAGTGGAGGCCGCCGGCGAAATCCAATCGCTGGCATCCCAAGAATCATCTCCGACACGAACAAACCCGTGCGTGGCACGTAGCGCGGAGCGGGTTGATCGTGTCGCAAGTACAGGGGTCTAGAAAATGGTTCGATTCGCCAACAACATGAAGACGGTGCTCCTCCTGGGAGCGATGATGGGGTTGTTTCTGGTCATCGGGGCCCAGTTTGGGAAGGGCGGGCTGTTGATCGGCCTGCTCTTGGGCGGCGTGATGAACCTGGTGGCGTGGTTCTTCAGCGACACGATCGCGATCAAGTCGATGCGGTGTGTCGAGGTGTTCGCCGACTCGCCCGGACCGGGCGGGCAGTTGTATCGGATGGTGGATGAACTGCGGCAGCGGGCGAATCTGCCGATGCCCAAGGTGTACATCAGTCCGACGCAGGCACCCAACGCGTTTGCGACCGGACGCAGCCCGAAGAAGGCGGCGGTGTGCGCGACCGAGGGCGCGATGCGGTTGCTGAATGAGCGGGAGATGCGGGGCGTGATGGCGCACGAACTGGCGCACGTCAAGAACCGCGACACGCTGATTTCGTGCATCGCGGCGATGATCGCGGGGGTGCTGGCGTACTTCGCGCAGTTTGGGTTGATGTTTGGCGGGGGCAATCGCAACGGCAATCCGATCTTCACGATTGTCGCGTTGATCCTCGCGCCGCTCGCCGCGGCGATGCTCAAGGCCATGATCTCGCGGAGCCGGGAGTTTGTGGCGGACGCGGACGGCGCGGCGATCGCGGGCGAGCCGGATGGGCTGATTTCGGCTCTGCAGAAACTGGAATCGATGAGCAAGCGCGTCCCGATGGCGACGCACAACCCGGCGATGAACAACATGTTCATCGTGGAGCCGCTGCTGGGCGGGCTGGGGAATATGTTCGCGAGCCACCCGCCGACGGAGAAGCGGGTGGCGGCGTTGAGTCAGTTGCGGTAGGAAGCGAGGGGAGCGAGCACCCGGCGAGCGAGCATCGACTCTCATGAGGATGCTGGTGTTCGACCGGGGCGACACGCCCCCCGCGCATGGATGGTGGTGTTGGCGTCTTCCGAGTCTGGCTTCCGCGTCATTGAGCGGGAAGTTCACGACACACTCGGAGCAAGCCATGACCATCGGTCGCCATCGTTTTTCTGGTTCGCGTTCACTCGCTCTTCTTGCGTTGCTGGCCTCGTGCGGGCTGGCGCAAGCGGCGGTGCCTCCTGCTCAGATCAGCTATCAGGGGGAATTGAGCAACAACGGTTCGCCCGCGAACGGGCTGTTCAACATGACGTTCCGCTTCTATGACGCGGCCAACGCCGGCACGCTGATCATGAGCGAAGTGAAGGCCGGCGCGAACCTCGTGCAGGTCACCAACGGACTGTTCAGCACCACTTTGGGCACGAACGGTTCGATCCTCGACGCGGCGGGGGGCGGAGTCTACAGCAACTACGCCGATCTGCTGCGCGACTTCAGCCAGGTGTGGGTTGAGGTGGAAGTGGGGGGGAACACGTTGTCGCCCCGCCAGCGGATGGTCGCGGCGCCTTATGCGCTCAACGCCACTCGCGCGGCGACGCTGGATGATGTGGATGTCGCGGCCGGGAGCTTGTGGCAGGTGCAGGGCGTGGGTTCGACGCTGACGATCGACGGGTCCGACGTTCGGCTTCGCCTGGGCGGGAGCGGGGCGGATCGCGTGAGCGTGCCGTCGAATCTGTACATGATGCATGAGGGCGCGGCCGACTCGGACCAGCGGATCAGCTTCACGAACAACGGCGTGTCCGGCGGGGAACTGCTGTTGTGGGACGATTCACAGGATCGGTTCGAGTTTACCGACGCGTTGTCGGTCAACGGGCCCCTCGCCGTGGGCACGATCGACAGCAACCCGGGCGAGGTGTTCAGCCGCGTTGGCACGGGCACTCCGGTCTCCAACGGCATGAACGCGATCGGCGACGTGCTGATCAGCGACGACATCGAAGTGCTCAGCAGCATCATCGCCAGCGGCAACATTCTGATGCGTTCGAACGCGGCGGAGGGCGATGCGAACATCTACTTCCGCGAGGATGGGAGCGATACGGGCGAAGTCATCCGCTGGGACAATTCCACGGACAAGTTCTTCTTGAGCGACGCGGTGGAGATCGCGGGGAATCTGACCCTGAGCGATCCCGATGGCGTGTCGGACATCCAGAGCACGGGCGGGGTCACGATCCGCATCGACAGCGACAACAACGAGGGCGGCGCGAGCGCGGGGACGTTTAGCGTGGTCGCCAACGCCGCGGATGTCTTCGGCACGCCTTTGCTCCGCATCCAGAGCACCGACGAGGCGAACCTTGAGCTCGACAATGGCGTGGTGACGGACGCGTTTGACTTTGCCGAGGCGTTCCGCGCGGCGCCGGGGCATGAGGGGCTTGAGCCGGGCGACGTGGTGGCGCTCAGTACTGGCGAAGGCCAGACTGAACACTGCGAGAAGAGCGACGAATCAGGTGAGAAGGTGCTGCTGGGCGTCGTCAGCACCAATCCCGCGTTCACTGCGGGCATGAGTTTCGAGGCGATCGAACAGGCCGACCCTGCACTCACGCAGCAACGCAACGCCGCCCGCCAGCGGGGCGACGAGGCCGAAGCCGCGCGGATCGAGAAGTTGATGGAGGCGAAGATGCGCGAGATCTGGAAGCCCATCGCGATGGTGGGTCGCGTGCCGACGAAGGTGGATGCGAGCTTTGGGGCAATCAAGAAGGGCGACTACCTCACGAGCAGCCCCACGCCCGGGCACGCGATGAAGATGACGACTGCTGGGATGGCCCTGGGCGTCGCGCTGGAAGACTTTGAAAACGGCACGGGCGTGATCAGCACGTTCGTCCGGCCCGTGTGGCACGGCTCGCCCAACAGCCCGAGCACGGAGGCAGAACTGACCGAGCTTCGCACCGAAAACGCGCTGCTGAAGGGTCGGTTGGACGTGATCGAGGCGGCACTGGCGACGAAACTGGCGACGAAGTGAACGACGAAGCATGCGACGAAATAGGTGTCGCATCAACACAGGCTACAGAGGCAGCGACAACTGACTGACTTCCCCAAGCAGGGAGCCCTGGGCGTGTGTCCCGGGGCTTCTTGCGTGGGATGGTGGATGAAGTGGCGCGGCAATCGAGGGGGTCAGCAGGGCCTCAGGGCAGGATCAGCCGGAACCCCGGCCATGACACAAACACATCTGCATTTGAGCATTGGACGTACTCCGCCGTCTTCGGATGCCATAGAAACCCAGTGTGCCCATCACCAGTGCACCCGATCCGAGTGAAGGCACGACAGTTCCAATACGAACGCCATAGAACAAGACGTCAACAAACGGAAGCTCGCCCCCTCTGCCACCTATCCAGTCAAGTTGCGTCGAACTTGAGCCATAGAATGATCCATCGACTACGCGAGCTCGTTCTCCGGTCGCAAGTTCGATCAGTCCCTCCGTCCACTCAAACGTGCACCCCGCCACATCCAACAACCCCCACGGCGTCTGCGTCTGCGGGTAGTTGCCCAGCGGAATCTGATACTGCTGGCTGCCCGGCAGCGTGAATCCCGCGTTGGCCATGCCCGTGCCGTCGCCGCCAAAGCTCGGGGGAGGGCCATAGGTGAGCGGGATGTCCGTGCCGTTGCTGTAGCGCCACCATCCGCCGACGCTGCCGTCGCTGTTCTGCTTGTTGGGGTCGTAGTGCGATGCCTTCAGCCACTCGTCCCAGCTCGGGATGAAGTACTTCGCGCCGGGCGAGCGAGTGAATTGATCCTGGAACTGCTCCGTGCCGTTGGGCAGTTGGATCGTGACGAACGTGCTCACGTCGTACGCGCCGTTGAGGAACGCTTCGCGCTCCAGCGACTTGCCGTTGTGCAGCCAGTTGCAGTACATCGCCGCGGCCCGCCAAGAGATGTCGCCCACGCTGCGCAGTTCGTTGCCCGCGGGCACGGTGAATCGCTGCCCGCCGTTCTGTGGTGGTGCGCCCGCCGCGCCCCAGAACTGCGGCGCACGAACGTGTGGCAGGCGATCATCGAGCGGCCGATCCAGCGCGGCGTTCATGAACTCGACCCAGTTGGCGGTGGTGACTTCGTACTTGCCGATGCGATACTCGTAGTCCACGCCGCCTCGACCGATGGCGCGGTCGCCCAGCGTGCCGTCGCCGGCCCAGGGAGCATTGCCCGCGGCACCGATAGTGACGAAGTCGATGCCGGAGGCGGGGTCGACCTGCGCGAGCGAAAGCGAAGAGAGAACGGCGAGCGTCCCGAGCATGTTGGGAAGATGCGCGATGGGGAGGGGGTTGGCAAGGAAAGTGGGGGAAAGAAGTGGGAATGGGCTGGAAACTTGGGCTGGTTCCATAAGTCTGGGCGTGGGGAGGTCGCCTGGGCTTGGGCCCGGGGCCCGTTGGATTTGGAGGCGAAAACGCCCGGCTGGTGGGCCGGGCGGGGGGTGGGGTGGGGTGGGGGGCGGGAGTTGTGGGTGGAAACCGACCGGGGCGGCACGCCCGGGCTCACAAGGACGGACTACAGGCCGCAGGAGGTGCAGCCGCCTTCGGAGAAGGCGGTGAGGAAGGCGTCGATGTCGCAGGGGTCGAAGAAGGAGCCGTCGCCGTTGAAGTCGATGGTGGCGCAGACGGGGCCGCAGTTGGAGTCGATGGTGATGGTGGCGGCGGAGGAGAGGAGCGGGCCGCAGTTGTTGAAGACGACGACGTCATACGTCCCGGCATCCAGAGCCGCCGCATTGTCGATGGAGAGGTTGGGGGTGTTGGCGCCCAGGATGCCGCGGCCGTCGCGGAGGGGGAAGCCGTCCTTGCGCCACTGGTAGGTGAACGTGCCTGAGCCGGTGGTGCCGACGGTGAGGAGGATGTCTTCGCTGGGGCAGACGGTGTCGGACTGGGGCTGCTGGGTGATGCTGATTGCGCCGCCGCCGCCGGTCCAGATGGCGTTGCCGCTGCTGGGGAGGCCGCCCGCGGTGGTGAAGTTGCCGCCGACGCGGAGGGTGCCGTCGGGGTGTGGGAGGAGGACAAAGCCGGTGACAGTGCTGAACGTGCCGCCAGCGAGGCCGCCGCCCAGGGGCCGCCACTGCGAGCCGTTCCAGCGGGCGATGCCAGCGGCGCCGGTGGTACCGTCAACCTGCGCGAAGTTACCTGTGATGACCAGTTCGCTGTTGTAAGAAGCGATGGCTTCGACAGCATTCTGGGCGCCGCCGCCGACCGCTTCCCAGGATGCACCGTTCCAACGGGCGATCCGATTCGCAGGCGTGCCGCCGATGTTGGTGAAGCTGCCGCCCACATGCAGTTGGTTGTTGTGGACGCCTATGGAAAGCGGGCCGTTGGATGTGTTGGCGGTCGTCAAGCCGAAAGTGGACCAGGAGGAGCCGTTCCAACTGGCGACATACGCCGAGTTGGGGAGGGCGGGGCTGCCGACGGTGGTGAAGTTGCCAACCAAGACGAGTTGGTTGTTGAACACCTGCATGGCGTTGACTGCGCCGCTGGGGCGGGTGGCGACGGGGAAGGGCACAAACGCGGAGCCGTTCCAGGTCGCGAGGTTGCCCGAGAAGCTTCCGCCCGCGTAGAGCGTGCCGTTGTAGACCGCGAGGGTGTTGACGGAGCTGTTCAGTCCCGAGACGGGTTGCCAGGATGTGCCGTCCCAGCGGGCGACATAGTTCGCGTTCGAGCCGCCGTCGCCGACGAAGAACTCTCCGCCCGCGAAGAGCTGGTTATTGAAAACCTGCAGGACGTTGACCTCGCGTCCGAAGCCTGCGCCCAGAGGCTGCCACTGGCCGCTGGTGAAGCGAGCGACGCGGTTGAGGGATGCGCTGCCGCTGGTACGGAAGCGACCCGCGGCGACGACTTCGCCGTTGAAGAGTTTGAGGTCGTTGACGCCGTTGCTCAGGTAGTTGCCGAAGCCGACGTACTCGAGGCCGTTGTAGCGGGCGAGGCCGGTGGTTTCGAAGGGGCCGGCGGACGTAAACGTGCCCACGATGACAATGTCGTTGGCGGGCGTGATGGTGAAGGCGTTGACGGTGCTGCTGGTGCCGGTGCCCAGGGTGCTCCACGCTCCGCTGATGAACTGGGCGATGCGCTGGACCGATTGGGTGCCTGACGAACTGAACCCGCCAACTGCGAGCAGGTTGCCGTTGTACGTTCCCAACTGGTTGACGGTGCTATTGAAACCGGCGCCCACGGTTTCCCAGGCCGAGCCTGTCCAGCGACCGACATAGGGCACGCTGGTGAGGCCCGACTGCGTGAAGTTGCCGCCCGCGTGGAGCTGATTGTTGTAGACGTGGAGCGTGGCCACGCTGCTGTTGAAGCCGTCTCCAAGGGCGACCCACGCGGCACCATTCCAACGGGCGATGCGGTTGATGTTGGGCGTCGCGCTCATTTGCGTGAACTGTCCGCCCGCGATGAGTTCATTGTTGAAGACGGCAAGGGCCTCGACGCCGTTATTGCTCCCCGAGCCGATGGCGGAGAAGGCGGTGCCGTTCCAACTCGCGACGCGAGCGGTGGTGGACACCCCGCCGATGGCGTTGTTGAAGTACCCACCCAACACCAGATTGCCGTTGAAGGACGTGAGGGCGTAGACGGAGTTGTCGACGCCGTTGGCCGCAAGGGTGCCCAGCGGCTGCCAGTTGGTGCCGTCCCAGCGGGCGACGTAGCGGATGCCACCGGACGTGAAGAAGTCCCCTCCCGCGAAGAGCGTGCCGTTGTGCACGTGCAACGCGCGGACCGAGCCGGGAAAGCCCGCGCCCAGGGCGCGCCACTGGGTGCCGTCCCAGGCGGCGACGCGTTCCGAAGCCACGCCCGGGATGCTTGCATTGCCAGCGACCACGACCCAGGGCTGCTGAGGCCCGCCGCCATCGGGATCGAACATGGTGGTGGTGAAGCCGTTGGCGGAGGCGAAACTGCCGTAGGTCTGCGTGGCGATCCAGGTTTCCTGGCACTGGGCGGAAGCGATCGCTGGCAAGAGTGCAGCAAAGGTGAGCGTGGACAAAGCGCGAGATCTCATGGCGTGGCTCCTCGACAAACTGTGTGACATTCTGCGCGACGGGCAGGGCGTTTCCCCGTCGCGTTCCCGGGTTGCGGGGATCGTGGCGGGAAAAGCGGAAGTCGTCAAAGAATTCGGACACGTCTTTGCAAGTTCTTTTTCATTTGAGACCGCGTTGTGATGGAGTTATTGGACATGCAAACGCTCTCCTAAGAGCAGGAGGGCGTTTTGAGTCGCGTGCTGGGGTTGTTCGTCTTGGGCGGAGCAACCGCAGGCTGGATCGTCTGGATCAGACACCGCAGGCCGTGCACGGTCCTTCGCTGAAGACGAGGAGGAAACTGTCGATGTCGCAGGGATCAAAGAGGGAGCCGTCGTTGTTGAAGTCGATGTCGTTGCAGGTTGCGGTGTCTGGGATGCAGGGGCCTTCGCTGAAGACGGAGAGGAAGGCGTCGATGTCCTGGGGATCGAAGGAACTGCCGTCGTTGTTGAAGTCGATGGTGTCGCAGCAGGGGCTGCCGACGCAGATGGGGGCGAGGCTGAAGAAGACGCGGGTGGTGCCGATGTCCTCGCGCGGGATCACGACGCCTGTGGCGAAGGCCACGCCGTCGTCGTCGGCGATCGATGTGCCTTGCTGGGTCGCGGCGGCACTGCCTTGGGGCAGCACGTACCAGTAGACCGTTGCGCCGGGCGCGGGGTTGAACTGGCTGGTGTAGCGGGGCGTGACGTCGGTCGTGAACTCGGTCACGGGCGCGATGTCGACGCTGGCGGGTGCGGTGGCCGTAGCGAAGACCGTGCATTCCCAGCGACCTGGCAGGTCGGTGATCGTGGACGAAACCCAGTCGAAGTATCCGCCCCATGTGCCCCACGGCGCGCCGTTGGAGGGCACGCCATCGCCCGGGTCGAGTTGTTGACCCGCGAGGATGATGTCCTGATCAGCCTCGGCGAAGCCCGGGTAGGTCTGTCCCGCGCGGTACCGATCGACGAGGTACTGAGCCCCCGCGCGACGCGTCCGCACGGGCGAGACCCACTGCGCGATGTCTGGGCCTGCGAGCGCAGCATTCTCGGTTGCCCACTTCTCGACGCCGTGTTCGCGTTCATCCCAGAAGATCATTCCCATGCCCCACGCGTCGATGGTTTGGATTTCGGCGATCATGCCAGCGTTCCAGGTCGCGACTTCATCGGTGTCTTGCTTGCCGAAGAAGAAGCGGGTGATGGGAAGGTCGCGCCGCGAGGGCGCAATCCGCACGTAGGGTGTGAAGATGTCCTTGACGCCCAAGAAGCCCATGCCTGTGGGGTTGGGCAGGTTGGTCGGGGTGTTGTCGTTGGGCCGCCCGCGCAGGTAGTCGGCCTGATTGCCTTCGGGAACGGTGAAGTTGATGGGCGGGCAGTGCTGGACGGTGGCGCAGAAGGCGTCCGGGCGGGTGCGCGAGAGGTGGGACGTGCCTCGTGCGCCGTTGCTGTGGCCGATGATGGCGACGCGCGCGGGGTCGATGGAGTAGGGCGAGGTTGGGCCCAGAATCCAATCCATGATCCAGAAGAACTTGCGCTGCGTGAAGTCCACGATTGTCGCTGTGATTGGCGGGTTCACCCGGACGGCGTTGGTGAAGGGATCCAGGGCGCTGTCGTAGCCAAACCAGGCGGTGGTGCGCTCATCGAGCGCGTTGACGTTTCGGGCGTAAATCGAATCCAAGGGCGTCACGACTACGCCGTTGTTGAGCGGGAGCGAGACGTCCGCACGCTGCGGCATGCCCGGCAGGAACAACTGGTACTCCCCGCCGCCGCCGTGCAGCGCGAAGGCGCAGGTGAGTTGGCCCGCGGGCACACCGCCCACCGGTTCGGTGACGATGAAGAAGTGGGGGACACCATTCTTGGAGAAGTTGCCCAGCACGGGGATGTCCGGTCGAGCGTTGTTGAAGTCCGTGCGTCCCTCGGCCCAGAGCGCGTACGCGATTGCGCGCTGGCCGCCTGGAGTGAAGGAGATGGTTTGCTGGTGCGGGCGGACGGGGTCGGCGGCGGGGTTGTAGACGAAGGCTGTGGCGTCGCTGTTGGCGGGCACGACGACGTTGTTGCCGGTGTCGACGACGGCGAAGAAGAGGTTGCCGTTGGCGCGGGGCGTGAAGGCGAAGACGCCTTCGTTGGCGAGGAGCGTGTAGGTCGCGCCGCCGGGCGTGGGAATTGTGAGCGTTGCGCCGGGGACGTGGCTGCGGAGGCGTGCGCCGGTGTACTCGGGGAAGAAGACGCGGCCGATGCGGGTCATCGCGGCGGTGTTGGCCTGGACGGCGGGGGAGGCGTAAATCTCGACGGTGTCGGTCGGGAGGGGCGGGGGAGCGATGAACTCCCAGACGATGAACACCTGCCCTTGGGCATACCAGGCACGCACGTTGAAAGGCTGGGCCAGGGCAGTGCGAGCAGCACCCAGGCACAGGAACAGCACGAAGAGGATGGCGGAGAGACGGGTCATAAGGCCTCCGTTTGGTGAGGGCGCACCACGCGCCGCAGAGAGAGGAGGCGAGGGGATGAACGCATGGGGACACAGATTTGTTGCATCTTCACATTTGCTTCTGGAGGATGTCGCCAGCGGAGCATGCAAACGAAACGCCCTCCGATTTCTCGGAGGGCGCTCCACCAACCTTTATCTGGAAAGAGTGCGACAGTGCCGCGGTGCGAAGGTGCGAAAGTGGAGTTTGGTTGAGGGCTTAGCACGCTTCGTGCTGTCGCACTCTCGCACTCGTCTTGTCGCTCACTCGCCGCAGAGGGTGCAGGGGCCTTCGGCGAATGTGAGCAGGAAGGCGTTGATGTCGCAGGGGTCAAACAGCGAGCCGTCGTTGTTGAAGTCGATGTCGTTGCAGGCGGCGTTGTCGGGGATGCAGGGGCCTTCGCTGAAGACGCTCAGGAACGCGTCGATGTCCATGGGATCAAAGAAGCCGGTGTCGTTGTTGAAGTCGATGGAGTCGCAGACGGGGCCGACGGGGCCGATGAAGCGGAGGTCGCCGATGATGATGTCTTCGCAGCAACTCTCCACGCTCAAGGATGCGAGGCTGTCCAGCGATGCGACGGGGTTGATGGGCTCGAAGCGGAGCGACTGGACGCCCGGAAGCGTGCCGCCGCCCGGGATGACCAGGTCGAAGTACCCGATCCTGCAGCCGACCCAGATAAGCACGTTGCCGACGCGTTCGTAGATGGGCACGAATCCGGGAAGACAGTGCGGGCTGCCCACGGCGATGAGTCCGGTGCCCGAGATGATGATGTAGCTTCCGAGCGGGTTGTTGTTCTCGTCCAACGCGGTGACAAGCACCTGGTCAGAGCCGAGGCTGGACATGTCGGGGATCAACTGCGTCGCGTCGGAGATCGGATCGGTGACGGTCGAGATCCGCATCTCATCGCCCTCGTCATCGGTGAACTTCATGAGCGTGATGTGTCCGGTCTTATTGTGGCGGAACGAGAAGTGATCGGTGGGGGGGCTGTTGAAGGTGGTCACGATGCCGCGGGTGTCGGGCAGGGTGTCGACGCCGCCGCAGCGGATCGCAACGTCTGGCGCGCCGTCGCCGTCGAGGTCGGTACTGTGAAGTTCTTCGATGACGCTGCCTGGCGTGCCATGGAGGAGCACGCGGCCCGCGCCGAGACCGCTGCTGCCGATGGTGGTGGGGTTGCTCGTGCCCCAGGACCAATCGAGCGCGGCGTTGGAGCATTCGAATTCGGGGAGCGTGCTGGTGATTTCCATCGACTCGATGTTGGTCCAGTCTCCCGGGCAGGGCGCGACGATGCAGATGGGGCGGAAGGACATGGTGATAACGTCGGGGTAGATGTAGAACTGTCCTTCGCCGCGGGGGACCACGACGGTTGCGGGGCGGCTGTTGTGCAAGGTGGCCATGAAACTGAGGTCGGAGAAGCTGGCCTTGCCTGCGCCCATGGTTGCGACGGGCGGGCTGGTGGGGTCTTCGGCGTAGAGGGAGGTGAAGGAGAGAGAGGAACCGAAGCCAGCGGAGATGTCCGCGGTCGTGCCATCGCTGAAGGTCGCGATCGCGCGGAGTTGGACGCTGCCCATCGCGGAGAAGTCGACTTCGTCGCGAATCTCAACCGTACCCAAGCCCCCGCCCCCCCCGCCCGCGGTGCGCCTGTGTGTGCCGTAGATCAGGCCGTCCCAACCCTTGTGCTTGATCTTGATTTCCTTGCCGGCGTTGGCGGGATCGAACAGGGGACCCATGTCGATTTCGACTTGGCCGCCTTGGAGACTATGGAGTTGAATGTCCACGCCATCGTTACCCGAGGAGCCGAGATTCCGAACGGGAACGCGACGGGCAGAGATCTCAGTGAGTTGTCCCGCGCCGACGCTGCTGTGCAGCAGGCCGCTGGAGACGAGCGATTGGGCGCTGGCCGAAGAGGCAGCCCCGGCGAGCAGGACGAGTGAGAACAGGGAGAGGTTCTTGTGAGCGGTGTTCATGACGGGGTTCCATCAACTGGGCCTGGCGAACCAGGCCGGTGTACTTGTGCTTGATCCTGGAGAGAGAGAGGGCACGCGTTGCCGACATGCAGACTTGCGTGCGAGAGCCGGAATCTTGCAGCGGTCTTCCGCGAATTCGCGGGACGGTTGCCAGAGTGCGAGCGGCATCCCGGCTGTTCACCGAACGTCCGCGAGAATCAAGGCGATCGTGAGCGTTTGGGGCGTTGCAAGCCCACGGTTGGCGACAATCTGGTTGACAAAGCGGCTTCGGCGCGAGAGGATGCGTGTCTGGAGGATCACTCGATGCATTCATCGCGACCCGCACGACCTGACGACGCCCGCATCGCGCTCCCTCGCGTGCAGAGAGAATCGCGCGGATCACGTTCGGGCGCGAGCGCGGGTCTTGGCTTGGCGGCGATGCTGATGATGGTGGTTGGATGTTCGTCGCCTCGCGCGGCGAGTTTGCCTGTGCGTGGGGCTGCCCAGTCGGGCGGGCTCGGGCCTGAGGGACTGCAGGTTCCTGCGGGCGCGGCGCGAGTCGGTTCGAGCGATGCACTCGCGGGCCCCTTCGCGGGTCTGGCGCCGGTGCGGGTGGTTGACATGCGAGGGCTCTTTCATCGCCCCGACTTGTTTGATGTGCCCACGAGCCGCCAGCGCGCGGTGCGGGAGATTTTGCCGCCGCACGAGAAGCCCGCAGCACCGGTGCCGGAGCAGGGCGCGATGTTTGATGAGCCCGCGCCGTCTCTGGACGAGGAACGCACGCAGCCGCTCGCGCTATTTCCCGGGCCTTTGCAGACCGAGTGGCGGCCGCCGGATCCGAATCTCGCGGTGGGCCCCTCGCACATTGTCGCGACGGTGAACATGGCGCTCACGATCCATGACAAGGCGACGGGCGAGTTGCAGTTTGCGATTCCGCTCAACAACTACGGCACGCCCGGGTTGTTTGAGGGGCAGGGGGCGGAGTGGTTCGTGTTTGATCCCAAGTGCGTGTACGACCATCTCGCGCAGCGATTTGTCGTGATCGCGCTCGAGACGTATGCGCAGCCGTTTGGCACGTGGGTGAATATCGCGGTGTCCGATGACAGCGATCCCCACGGGGTGTGGTACACCTATCGCACCAACGCCGCGATTGTCGGACAGGCCAACGCGTGGTGGGACTATCCAGGTCTGGGGTACGACGGGCGATCGTGGATCGTCACGGGGAATCTGATCGGCGGCTCGGGCGTGGGGATTCGTGTCTATGACAAGGCGTCCATGCTCGCGGGCGGGCCGGCGCAGTTTGTCACGTTCACCGGACCTGGCTTTACGAGCCAAGCCGCGAACCACTTTGGCAGCACCAACGCGGCGTACGCCGCGACCTTTGATGGTGGACAGTTTCGCATGTTTGCCGTGACGTATCCACCGCCTGCCAACGCTGCGGCGCTGGCGACGACGACGGTGAGCGTGCCCAGCTACGCGCCGGCGGGGACGCTGGCGACGCCCAACGACTCGCTGGGGAATCTGGGCGGCTGGCTCATGAACGCGACATGGCGAGATGGGACGTTCTACACGACGCAGGCGTCAAGTCTGGGCGCGGCGTGGTATGCGATTGCGACCAACGGCTGGCCGACCAGCGGCAATCAGCCCGTGCATGTGCAGTCGGGAGTTGCGAATCCAAACTTCGATGGCGCAGGTGGGATTGGTGTGGCGTTTCCAGCGATCGCGGTGAATGGTGCGGGCGATGTCGGGCTCGTCATGAACGTGTCGAGCGCCAGCATGAATCCATCGGTGGCGGTTGCAGCGAGGCGGGCGAGTGATCCGGTCGGGACGTTCGGGCGCGTGCGCGTGGTGAAGACGGGGACGAGCCCGGAAGGCGGACGCTGGGGCGATTACTCGGGGATCGCGGTTGATCCGGTGGATGACCTGACGTTCTGGGGCATCAGCGAGTACAAGGACGTCGATCCGGCGAATCCCGCGCCGGGCAACGCAAAGTGGAAGAACTGGATCACGAGCTTCGCGGCAGTCGCGCCGAGCGAGCCGTTCGCGAATGTCGATGACGCCGGTCTGCTCGCGAGCGGCGAAGATCGCTTCATCGATGTGCTCGCCAACGACTTCGTGCCGGCGGGGCAGACGGGGACGATCGTGTCGTTTGACGCCACCAGCGCGCGAGGCGGAACGATCATTCGGCAGGGTCTGGGGCCGGGCGGGCGAGACCAACTTCGGTACTTCGCGCCGACGGCGAGCCTTGGCGGGCTTGATCGATTCGTCGAGGACTCGTTTGCGTATCGCCTGCGCACCAGCACCGGCGCGGAAGCGACGGGCACGGTTCGCGCGAGCATCGCGGATGCGGCGCGGTTTCTGTATCCAGGATCGCTTCGCGGCACGACAGCGGCTGGCTGGTTTATCCGGTACTACGCGCTGTCGCAGCCGACATCGTTCCCCACGTTTGATCTGCTCACGCCCTACGCGAGTTCGACGGTGCCCAGCATCGGCTTTGAAAGCACGTTTGGCAACGTGCTGGGTTCGCTTCGCAGCGACGATGTGGGCTTGGTCGCGGAAGGGTGGTGCAATGTCGTTGCAACCCGGTTATACCGGTTCTCGCTCGGCGCAAGCGAAGGTGCGCGGCTGTATGTCGGCGGCCAACTCGTGATCGACAACAGCGGCCCCAACAGCAGCATCCTTGATCGCGTGAGTTTCGTGGGGCTTCGCGCGGGATGGCATCGCGTGCGAGTGGAGTACTACGAGCGATACGAACGGGCCGGGCTCAACTTTGGGAGCTTTCCGGCCCTGACGATCGTCCGCGCGGATGGCTGCGACAGCGTCGACTTCAACCGCGATGGCTCGATCTTCGATCCTGCGGACGTTGATTCGTTCCTGAGTGTCTTTGCGGAAGGGCCCTGCCTTCCCGCAGGTGCTTCGTGCGGCGATGTGGACTTCAACAACGATGGATCGACGTTTGATCCATGCGATATTGACGCGTTCCTGCTGGCCTTCAGCGAGGGGCCGTGCACTTCGTGCGGGCTGTAGATCGCAAGGTGCCCAACGTTTGCATTGGGTGCCTTGTGCGTCCAATAAGTTGCGATCGCGGTGCGCAAGTCCATTCCTCGCAAGGGTGAATCGCCAGTTAATGGGATTTCGCTTGTGAATTCGGGCCTTGGAGGTATGCTGGTGTGGTCCGAGCCATTCGGAGTAGGTGCGGGATCGACGTCGCTGCACCATTCGTCCAAAAGTGGCTCAGTTTTCGTGGTCTTCGGGAGTTGCTTCGCCGCTCCCAACCAGTCGTTCAGACTGGGGTAACTGAGAAGGGGATTTCTCATGAAGAAGGGTCTTTGTACCAAGCTCACCGCCAGCATCACGCTGGCACTCGCGGCTGCTGCGTACGCGCAGCCTGCCAATGACGCCTGCTCCAGCGCTCTGCCGCTGGCGGCTGGCACCGTCAATGCTGATAACACGGGCGCGACGGCCGACTCGGCCTTCTCGTGCGGGTTTAACAGCAGCCTCACCGTCTGGTATGCCTATACGCCCACCGGCAGCGGCCTCGCCAGCTTCGCCACCAGCGGCGGCACGCTGACGGACACCACGCTCGCGGCCTTCGACGCCTGCGGCGGCACTGAGATCGCCTGCGACGACGATTCGGGCCCGGGCTTCTACAGCGTGATGAACCTGAACGTCGTCAGCGGCACGACCTATTTCATCGCCTTCGCCGGCTACAACCTCGCTGAAGGCAACGCCGACTTGACCGTCACCGAGTTCTTCGGCGGCGCTCCTGCCAACGATGCCTGCTCTGCGGCTCAAGCTGTCACCGACGGCGCCTATAGCGCGTCCAACGTCGCCGCTACCACGGAAGTCACGCCCAGCTGCGGCTTTGGCGGCGCGAATGACGTGTGGTACGCGTACACCGCCCCCGGCGACGGCGTCGCCACCGTCAACATGTGCGCGGGCGCGAGCTTCGACACGATCCTCACCGCGTGGGACGCCTGCGGCGGCACCCAGATCGCCTGCAACGACGACTTCTGCGGCCTGGGCAGCCAGATCACCTTCCCCATCGTCAGCGGTTCCGTGTACTACGTCGCGCTGAGCGGCTATAACGGCGGTTCCGGCTCCGGCACCATCACCTTCAGCAGCACCACCGGCGGCCCACCCGCCAACGACGTTTGCTCCGCCGCTGCCATGGTGACCCCGGGCACGGCCCTCGCGTTTGACAACACGCTGGCCACCACCGACGGCGCCCCGGGCAGCTGCAACGTCGGCGGCAGCCTCGATGGCAACGATCTGTGGTTCAACTACACCGCGACCCTCACGGGCGTGGCGGACATCGAAGTGCTCGATACCTTCGGCCTTGGCGATTCCACGCTGCAGGTCTACGACGTCTGCAACGGCACCGAACTCGCGTGCGACGACGATGGCGGCGCTGGTCTCTTGAGCCGTCTCGGCGGCTTCGCCGTGACCAGCGGTACCAACTACAAGATCCGCGTCGCCGGCTGGGGCACTGTGCCCGACATCGGCGCCGCTGAACTGCTCGTGACCGAGCGGATTCCTGTCGCCTTCGACGACTGCAGCCTCGCGACCCCGGTCGCGGGCACTGTGATCGTTCCCTTCGACACCAACGGCCTCACCACCGACGGCACGGGCTGCGGCGGCACGACCGACGGCTGGTACGCCTGGACGCCCAGCGCCAGCGGCTTGGGCGTGGTCACGACCTGTGGTCTTTCGGGCGATGACACCACGCTGTCGGCCTACGACTCCTGCGGTGGTGTTGCGCTCGATTGCGTCGATGATGCCTGCGGCCTGCAGAGCACCATCTCGTTCCCCGTGCTCTCCGGCAACACCTACCTGGTCCGCCTCGCCAGCTTCTCTGGCCTGGGCATGACCGGCTCGGTCAGCTTCGACGTTCCCCCGCCGCCCGCCAACGACGCGTGCGGCGGCGCGATCGCGGCCAGCCTGGGCGCCACCAACTACGACAGCACCGTCGCGACCAGCGACGGCAACTTCGCGACTTGCGCCTTCGGCGGGACGCCTGACAACGCCGACGTGTGGTTCAGCTACACCGCCGGTGCCGAGTCCTTCATCACCGTCGACACCTTCGGTGGCGGCATCTTCGACACCACGCTCGCGATCTATGACGCGTGCGGCGGCACCGAAGTGGCCTGCAACGACGACGCGGGTGGCGGCTTCCAGAGCCAGATCTGCAACTTCCCCGTGACCACGGGCACCACCTACTTCATCCGCGTCGCCTCTTGGGGCGCAGCGGGCGCGGGCGGCCCTGGCCTCATCAACATCGCCACCAGCCTGGGCGGCACGCCCTTCAACCCGCCGTCTGGCGCCATCACTGAACCCGAAGTCTGCGGCACCTTCCCCGATGTGGACAACGGCGGCTGCAACAGCACGCCTGAGGCCTACACCGCCGCCGCGCTGTGCGACACCTTCGTCGGCACCGGCTACTTCGACGGCTCCTTCCGTGACACCGACTGGTACCAGTTCACCATCGACACGGATGACACCGTGACGATGAGCGGCCAGACCCAGTTCGCTGGTCTCTTCGGCATCCTGCAGGTCTCCTGCCCCAACGCCAGCTTCCTCGCCTTCACGCTGCCTGATCCCAGCTGCGACAACAACTTCAGCGTGACCGCTACGCTGACGGCGGGCACCTACGTCGCCTTCGCGGCCCCCACGTTCGACACCGTCTTCGCCTGCGGCAGCAACGACCAGTACTGGTTCTCGCTGACGGGCACGGGCGAGTGCAACAACCTCGTCTGCAACGACATCGACGTCAACAACGACGGCTCGTTCTTCGATCCGACGGACATCGATGCCTTCCTGAGCGTCTTCAGCGAAGGCCCCTGCATCCCCGCCGAGAACACCTGCGACGGCATCGACTTCAACAACGATACCAGCCTCTTCGATCCCTGCGACATCGACGCCTTCCTGCTGGTCTTCAGCGAAGGCCCCTGCACGCTCTGCGGCGTGTAATGCCTGACAAGTGCCGAGGGGCCTGAAGCCTTCGGCCGTCATCTTCAACTTCCCACGCCCGGCCTTCCAAGGCCGGGCGTTTTCTTTTTGCTTTGGTCCCGCCCGCCCAGCCGATAGCCCGGGTCGGTCCCCGGTTTGCCATGGCTGAGTTCGCACGCCCATCCCCTGTCGCCCGATATGCCGCCCCGGCTCGCCCCGGCCCGCGCTGGCTCGATCCCGCGTGGCTGTACCTGATTGCGGGCGTGGCCTTGCTGGCCGCGACGGTGCTGGTGAGCGCGCAGGCGCAGGTTGATGAGGCTCGATTTGTGCGGGATCGGGCCTTGCTGGTGGAGAATCACCGCCAAATGCGGCTGGACCGGTACCGGGAGTTTCTGGCTGCAGTGGAGACCAAGCAGCCTGCGCTGATCGAAGCGCTGGCATCCAGCCAGCTGAACCAGATTCCCGCCGATCGTGCCGCGATTCCAGGCACGCTGGGTGACACGCTTGCCGACGCGTCGGTGTTTCCGGCCTTGGAACCCCCGCCCATGGTCGAGCCCAAGCGCACCCACAGCACCAGCATGCTGGTGCGACTGACGGACAATGACGCGACGCGGGTGTGGCTGCTGGTGGGCGCGGCGGTCCTGATCCTCGTGGGCCTGCTGCCGGCGAGTCGGCCGATTCTGACCCGTCCGTTGGGTTCGTGAACCATCACTACCGTTGGGCATGGCCGCTCCGCGCGAATCAGAACGACCCCGCGCGACCATGCCGCGCTCGAGGCGGCTGGCGCATGATCTTGAATACGAAGCGGTGTACGAAGCGAAGATGCGCAAGAGCGCGGGGCCGCTGACGGTCTTTTCGATGCCCAACGGGCGGGCGTTCTATCGCCTGGGGCTGGCGGTGGGGAAGCGCGTGGGCAGAGCGACGGTGCGGGTGCGCGAGAAGCGGATGATTCGCGAGGCGTTTCGACTGCTGCAGCATGAGTTGCCGCGGCGTGAGGATCAGACGTGCTATGACCTGGTGATTTCCAGCCGCGCTCACGGACCGTTGGAGCTAGATGGCTACCTGGCCGCGTTGCAGGATGCTGTGGCGCAGGCGCACCAGGCCTGGACTCGGCGCTCGCGTCGGGCCAAGCCGTCGGACGCCAGCCCCGCTGGAGACGCGCCGTGAGCGTCCGTGTGTCACTGCTGGCGCGGGCCGTCGCGTGGCCCCTGATCGTGCTGATCAAGGTCTACCAGTTCACGTTGTCGCCCGTGCTGGGCAAGCAGTGTCGGTTCCACCCGACGTGTTCGTGGTACGCGCTCGATGCGCTGCGGATGTATGGCGGGTTCAAGGGCACGCGGCTGATGCTGTCGCGTCTGGTCCGCTGCCATCCGTTTTCCAAGGGCGGCTACGACCCTGTGCCGTTGGACTGATGCGCGGATTCGAAGCAGCTCCGGACGTCTCACCTCGTCCAGCTCGCTCCAACCAAGTTTGCACTCACTATCTATACTCCTGCGTGGATCGCCCCAAACGCTCTCAATCCCAGGACGATGAACGCGTCGGCACGCGGCGCCTGCCCGCGGCGAAGCGTCGCGAGCAGTTGCTCGATGCCGCCGCGGAGCTCTTTGCCAAGGAGGGGTACGCGCGTGCGACCACGGCGCAGCTGGCCAAGGCCGCGGGCGTGACGGAGCCCATCATTTACCGTCATTTTGCAAGCAAGCGTGACTTGTTCGTCGCCCTGATCGAGCGCACGGCGGACCAGACGCTGCAGCAGTGGGGTGAGTTGCTTCGGTCAGCGTCAGACCCTGCGGATCGGCTGCGCCGGCTTACGGGCGAGAACCCGATGACCAGTGAGCGGGGTCGGCTGCCGTATCGCGTGTTCCTGCAGGCGATCACCGAAGTGAATGACCCGATCGTGCGGAAAGCGGTGAATGCTCACATCCGTGACTTGCATTCGTTCATGTCCCGCGAGGTGCGGCGGGCGCAGGACGAGCGGAAGGTGACCAAGATTTTCAGCGATGACCTGCTGGCGTGGGTCTTGATTGACATTGGCTTGGGCTATGGCTTGCTCGAAGCCTTGCAAGTGGAAAACCACGGCAAGGACGAGTCCGGGCGCGACGTGCAGCACTTGGTGGAACGGATCTTGACCCGCCGACATGGGGAGTCCTGAGGAACTCTGCCCGCGTAGGGGATTCCACCGGATTATCGCCACTGGAATCCGCTTGCAGCCCGCCTGTTTTCTGGTATCCTGTTGCGTCAGGCGATCCTCGTCCGCGCGATCAGTTCGCGCACGGCGAGGTGGTCATTCTCGTGCGGGCCGTGGTTTTGTTGTTCCGGTCGTTTGTCCATTCCAAGCAAAGAGGTTCTCATGCCCAGCGGTTCTTTCTCCACCCGGCAGTTTGCCGCCCGTGCCATTTCCGCCGCCGCGTTGCTTGCCGCGATCAGCGGTCAGGCTCAGGCCCAGATTCACCTCAAGGCCTTGCCCGACGCGCCGATTTTCCTTGAAGCCCAGCGTGATGTCGAGATTCCGCTGCGGAATCTGGGCGTCGAAGGTCGAGGCGTGGTGCAACTGGAACGGCGGATCACGGACACGGGTCGCGAAGTCCTCGCCGGGTTTGGTCTGACGCTGCAGGCGCCGTTGGGTGACAACGCCTTCTTCGCGAAGCTGGACTCCAAGCCCAACTTCAAGGGGCTGGCGACTTCCGGGTGGCTGCGCAGCGTGCGGACCATCGACACGGATTGGAAGATCGATCCCCGCCTGCTGGATCCCAACGTGCTGGCGCTCTGGAACCAGAACGATCCTGCCGCGACCTTTACGAATGATCCGGTGATTCCGGTGTACGTCCACCTGCATCAGGATCTGAAGGCCGACGCGTTCCACACCGCGATGGTCGGGGCTCTGGCCAGCCGCGTGACCGGCGCACTGGAATCGGTGCCCGTGGTGATCATGGAAATGCAGCAGTCCAAGGTGCGTGAACTCGCGCTGCTCCAAGCCGTGCAGTTCATCGAACCCGCGCCTCCCGCGCTCGACGAGATGAACGCCCAGAATCGCGTGCTGACGGGTGCGGATATCGCCAACGCCGCGCCCAACAACCTGAACGGCGCGGGCATCCAAGTCCTGGTCTTTGACAGCGGCTTGGTCCGCGCGACCCACCAGGGCTTCACGGGCCGCATCAACGTCTTTGACACCAACGACGCACTCAGCGGCCACAGCACGCACTGCGCCGGAACGGTTGCGGGCAGCGGCGCGGGCTCGTCCAACCCGGTGCATGCCGGGATGGCGCCGGGTGCGTTCGTGCTTTCCGCGGGCTTTGCTGGAACGAGCCTGCCCTCCGGCTGGCTCTATACCAACCCCGTCGACATCGAAGCGGACTACACCACAGCGTGGGACCTTGGTGCCGACCTTGCGACCAACAGCATCGGCACGAACGTCAACAACAACGGCTTCTCGTGCACCTGGCACGGTGATTACAACGCGACCGACATCCTGATCGACTCGATGGTCCGTGGCAGCCAAACCGTCTCCGACGGCAACCCCTTCCGCATCCACTGGGCCGCGGGCAACGAGCGCGGCAGCACCCGCTGCGGCGGGCCGTACAACTTCATGGCGCCCCCTTCGGGCTCAAAGAACCACCTTTCGATCGGTTCGCTTGATTCCGACACCGACTTGGTCTCCAGCTTCTCAAGCTGGGGTCCGACCGACGACGGCCGCATGAAGCCTGACTTCTGCGGGCCTGGTTGCCAAGCGGGCGGTGACGGCGGCGTGACCAGTGCCTACTCGGGCAGCGATACGGACTACGCCAGCCTGTGCGGCACCTCGATGGCTACGCCCACGATCGCCGGGCTGTCAGCTCTCTTGCTTCAGGACTTCCGCGCCAATTACCCGGTCGCGGCGGACCCCCGCAACAGCACGCTCAAGGCCATCTACGCCCTCACCGCGGTCGACAAGGGCCGCCCCGGACCCGACTTTGAGTATGGCTACGGCTCGGTGCGCGTGATGCCCGCGATTCAAGTGATCCGCGACGGCCGCTTCGACGAGTTCAACATCGCGCAGGATCAGACGGTCGTCTACAACGTCACCATCCCCGCGGGCCAGACGCGCTTTGCCGTCAACATCGCCTGGGACGACGTCCCGGGCACCGTCAACGCGATTCCGGTGCTCGTGAACGACGTGGACATCGAGATCCTGGGCCCGGGCGGCGCGACGTACCTGCCCTGGACGCTCACGCCCGGCACGCCCACCGCCGCCGCGGTGCAGACGGCCCAGAACCGCCGCGACAACAGCGAGCAGGTGCAGGTCCTGAACCCGCCTGCGGGCGAGTATCAGATTCGTATCAGCGGCTTTAACGTGCCGCAAGGCCCTCAGCCCGTCTCGATCGCGAGCACGCACGGCATCTCCTTCAGTGGCAGCCTGCCGGTCGTGCGGATCGAACCAGTCGAACTCGCCGAGTCGCTGATCGCGCCGGGACAGGCCGAGCAGGTGCGGGTGAAGACCCGCGTGTTCCAGGACACGCTGGTGCCCGGCTCGGTGCTCGTGCACTACAGCAACACCGGCCCCAGCGGCTCTTTCAGTACGGTCGCGATGACGCTGAACGCGAACCAGGAATGGGTCGCGTCGATCCCGTCGCTGCCCTGCGGCGGACAGCCCACGTACTTCTTCTCCGCCACGGGCCAGACCGTGGGCACCGTCACGCTGCCAGAGAATGCGGCCCAGAAGTACAACTTCAACGTTGGCCAGTACGAGGTCATGGACACCGACAACGCCGAAGTCGCCAACGGCTGGAACTTCGCGGCGCCAGGCGACACCGCCTTCACGCCAGGCCGCTGGCAGCGTGGCGATCCCGCTCGCTGGCCTGCGACAGGGAACGCCAACCAGCCCGAGGACGACACGACCGCGACGCCTGGCATCTCGGCGTATGTGACCGGGCCGCTCGCGGGCTCGAGCTATGACGTGGACACCGGCCCGACCACGCTGACCAGCCGCGTCTTCAACACTGCGGGCATGAACTCGCCGCGGGTTCGGATGCAGCGGTGGTACGTGAACGGAACCATCGGCAACACCACGTCGGCCCGCAACGACGTCTTCTCGATTCTCGCGAGCTACGACAACGGCACGACCTGGTCGAGCCTCGACGAAGTCGGCGCCAACGGCGCGATCTTTGACGGCGGCTGGACGCTGGCGACCTACAACCTCGCCCAGGCAAGCGCCCAGACCCGTCTGCGGTTCATCGCCCGCGATGTTTCGCCCGAGCACACCGTCGAAGCCCTGATCGACGACATTCAGATCGAACGCTTCACCTGCGTCAACCCTGGCCCCACCTGCGACTCCATTGACTTCAACAACGATGGCAGCCAGTTTGACCCGCTCGACATCGACGCATTCCTGTCGGTCTTCAGCGAAGGGCCCTGCGTCCCCAGCGGCGCGACCTGCAACGACATCGACTTCAACAACGACGGCAGCCAGTTTGACCCGCTCGACATCGACAGCTTCCTGAGCGTCTTCAGCGAAGGGCCGTGCCTGTAATCAGGGCAGTGGCGCTCGAGCGATTCTGATCTCTCTCCGGCCCGCGCGTTCGCGCGGGCCGTTTTCTTTTTGCCGGTGCGAGACACGCGATGGACCCCAACGATTGGGCGTGATCGAACTGGACAACAACGCCACGACCCGACCCAGCCCCGCCGTCATCGAGGCGATGACGCGCGCTCTGGGCGAGACGTGGCACAACCCAAGTTCCGTGCATCGTGCGGGCCAGGAAGCCCGCCGAGCCGTTGAACTCGCCCGCGCTTCGCTCGCCAAACTCATCAACGCCAAGCCCCGCGAACTGACCCTGACCAGCGGCGGCACGGAAGCGCTCGACCTCGCCATCAAGGGCGTGCTCGAAAGCCGCGGCCTGTTCGCTCCCGGCGCAGCCAAGCCAGTTCTCGTCACTACCAAGGTCGAGCACGCGGCGATCCGCGAACTCGCCGACGATCTCGCCCGTCGCAGCGCGGCGGACGTTCGCTACCTGCCCATCACGCGTGAAGGCCGGATTGCCATGACCGACGCCGCGAAGGAGATGATCACGCCAGATGCCGTGGTCGCGGTGCAATGGGCCAACAACGAGACGGGCGTGATTCAGCCGGTGCGAGAGCTCAGCGAGGCGTGCCAGGCGGCTCGCGCGACGCTCATCATCGACGGCACGCAGTGGGTGGGCAAGATGCCCACGGACGTCTCGCGAGAACTGTTCGACGCCCTGATCTTCGCGCCCCACAAGTGGCACGGTCCCAAGGGTGTGGGCGTGCTGTGGAGCAAGCCGGGGCTGCGCCTGCGCCCCCAACTGCTGGGCACGCAGGAACTGGGCCGGCGAGGCGGCACCGAAAACGTTCCCGCGATCATCGGCGCGGGCGTTGCTGCGGAGGAAGCCGTCACATGGCTCGCGGACGCGGCGGGTCGCGACGGCGTCGCGGCGCTGCGCGATCGCTTCGAGGCCAAGGTGTTCGAAGCACTGCCCGACACCGCACGCAACAGCCCGAGTGAATCGTCGCGACGGCTCTGGAACACCACCAACCTCGGCTTTCCAAACCTCGAAGCCGAAGCCCTGCTGCTGCTGCTCAGCGAGCAAGGCCTCGCCGCGAGCGCGGGCGCGGCGTGCAGCTCCGGCTCGCTGGATCCATCTCCCGTGTTGCTCGCGATGGGTGTGCCCGAAGCAATCGCGCACGGCAGCCTTCGCTTCAGCCTCAGCAAGCACACGACGCAGGATGAAATTGATGCAGCCGCAGCAATAGTCATCGCGGCGGTCGCGCGACTGCGAAAGTCCTGGCGATAGCCGCGAGTGCTTACCCGCTCTTGCTCCGCCGAATCATCGCATTGCGCCGCGCCACAAACTCCGCCAGAGGCGGCCCCAGCCAATCGTGCGTGCTGAGCTTCTGGTAGTCGTAGCCGAACCCTCTCGCGGCCTTCTCGATCGCCGCGATCTGCTCGCGCGCGATCTTCAGGTACGCCTCTCGCAGCGCGCGAGGATCGATCCGCACCGCGGCTTCGCCCTCCAGTCCCTCAAACGGCGCGGCGTCGACAAACGAGAACTGCTCCTCCTGCTGATCCAGCACCTGGAACAGCATCGCGTCATGGCCTTTGAAGCGCAGGCGCGCCAGCGCATCACGCACTTGCTCTGCGCCCATGAAAAAGTCGCTGATGATCGCCACGAGCGAGCGATTCGTCATCTTCGCGAGGGCCTGATCGGTCGCGCGAAGCAGGTCGGTCTTGCGATTGCGATTCGTGACGTCCACCGGATGCAGCGACAGCGCGCCCACGATCTGCCGCCACGTCCCCTGGCTGCTGCTGCGCTTGAGCGACGCCCGTACCTCGTCGGCAAACACCACCAGCCCCACCCGATCTGACTGGCGCAGCGTGATGTACGCCAGCGCCGCGGCGAGCGCCGTGGCGTGGTCAAACTTGCTCCAGTGCGACCGCCCGTCGGCGGACTTGGTCACGCCCTCGCCGCTGGCTTCTTCGAACGAGCGACTGCCATAGCTCATGCTGCCCGAACTGTCGACCAGGATGATCAGGTCGAAGTTGGTTTCCTGCTGGTGCTGCTTGAGGTGCAGGCGATCGGTGCGGCCGAAGACTTTCCAGTCCAGGTGGCGCAGGTCATCGCCCGCGACATACGGACGATGCTGTGCGAACTCGACGGAAAGGCCTTGATAGGGCGAACGATGCTGGCCGCTCGAAAAGCCCTCGACGATCATCTTGGCGCGGAGTTCAAAGGAAGACAGCCGCGCGAGCGTCTGCGGATGCAGGTACAGCTGGGCATCGACTTCGGGGAGAGACTCGCGGGAGGTGTTGGGCGCGTCGGAATCAGCCACGCGGAAGCGTAGCGGCGCCCGCCTCGCGCGAAACGCTCACCGTGGGCGTCACCAACTGCCGCCGCCTGATCTGCTCGGTGCCCAGTTGCCCGCAGGCCCCCATCATCCGCCGGCCCTTGGTCCGCCGGCGTTTGACGAAGACTCCCTCTTCTTCCAGCCACCCCATGAACTGCTCGATCTGCTCTTCGGTGGGCGCGGGCCAGGGGCTTTCGCGGCGCGGGTTGTATGGGATCAGGTTCAGCACCGCCCGCACGCTGCCGTTGCTTGGTTCGCTCGTGGCGGTCTTGTGCAGGCCGAAGGGGGCGATGAACTCGGCGATCTCGCGGGCGTGCTGGCGGGTGTCGTTCTCGCCCGGGATCAGCACATACTCGACGCAAATCTTGTTCCCCGCGTACTCGGGCCAGTCCAGCAGCGCGCTCCGCACCGCCTCGAGGTTGTACCTGCGATTGACCGGCATGATCTTGGAACGTGCCGCGTCGTTGGGTGCGTTGAGCGACAGAGCGATCCCCAGCCGATGCCACCCTGGCTCGCGAATCTTTTCGGCGAGCGTGCGGATGCCATCGACACGCCCAACTGTCGAAATCGTGATCCGACTCACCGCCATCCCGCACGCGTTGGTGTCCTTGAGCACGCCCACCGCCGCGATCACGTTGGGCAGGTTGTCCATGGGTTCGCCCATGCCCATGAAGACGATGTTGGTGATGGGGAGAGTAGAAGAGACGGAGAGACGGGGAGACGAAGTGGGGGAGGTCGTCTCTTCGCCTTTCACTTCGTCATTGCGTCTGTGCGTCTCTTCGTCTCTACTCAAAAGGTGCTTGGCCACATACCACTGCCCCACAATCTCACTCGGCAGCAGCGATCGGATCAGTCCCATCTGGGCCGTCTCGCAGAATGTGCAGCCCATCGCGCAGCCCACCTGGCTGCTCACGCACAGCGTGTACTTGGCGACGCCGTTGGAGCCGATCATCGGAATCAGCACGCTCTCGATTTCGAGATGTGCCAGTTGCTGCGAAATCCCCGCTGCGCTCGGCGCGGTCGTGACTTCTCGACCGTCTCCATCCATCCCCCGAGCGACCGCTGGAATCCGCGAGAGGAACTTGATCACCACGCCCTCGGGCGACGGCTCGCGCAGCACCCGCACCACTTCCGGCACACCCAGCGACGCGTGCAGTTGCTCCGCCGCCAGCCAGGGCGCGAGAAACCCCTCCCGCACTTCAATCCGCCCCAGCGCCGCCGGCCCTTCCCGATAGAACGCCCGGTACGTTTCCAGCGCCCCCGCCTCGCCCCCCGTCCGCACGCCATCCGGGGCAACGTACACCAGCCCACGCCCCGCCGCGTCTACAAACCCTTGGCAGGAGATGCCCAGCGGGCTGGGGATGGTCTTGGCGACCGAGGTGCGAGCGGATGTCGGGTCGGCGTGATCCATTGGGCAGGGGATTGTACGACCCACGCAATTCCCGCCTTACCCCGCATAATCCATGGGCCCAAAGGGCCAAAATGCCGCGATCATTCTTCCCAAAATCACGCTTCTCTGAGGAAATGGCATCCAGCCCCTTGTGCAAACGTGCGATTTCGAGTAGATTGACAGCGAGCGTGCGGCCCGGGCTTCTCGTGCCCCGGGCGTTCCGGGTCTTGTGTGGGGTCGCCTGGCATTCGGTCCGGGCGTCTGTTTTCAGGTCAGCGTGGGCAGGGGTGTCCAACGCTGACGAGTTCTTGTCCTGTTTGGATGCCTTCTCGCATGGCAAAGCTGACACCATTTTCGTGTTGCGTTCGTGCTCCCCGCCGCAAGGGCTTCACGCTGATCGAACTGCTCGTCGTGATCGGCGTGATCGCAGTCCTGATCGGGCTGTTGCTCCCCAGCATGGCCAAAGCACGCGACACGGGTCGCACGGTGAAGTGTCTGGTCAACAGCAAACAGATGGCCCAGGCAGCCGTCAGTTATGCCATGGACTTCAAGGAGCAGATCTGGCCCATTCAGTGGCGGTCCTCTTGGCCGAACGGTCCGCTGCTGCCCAACACCGACCCCGGCGGCGAGAACATCGGCCTCTGGGCGATGATCAACACCAACGGCGTCCGTCGGCCCGGCTTTCTGTTCCAGTACGTGTCCGACGCTCATGAAATCGTCAACTGCCCGACCAACAAGCGTCGACGCGGTGATGGTCAGGTCGCCTGGAACCTCTGGGGCGTGGACCTTGGCGTGCAGTTTGATTACACCATGCTCGACGAAGTCGAAGGCACGCGACTCAGTTCAACGACGAACATCGTCTACCTCCCGCCCGGCAGCACCGCCGTCAACACCTACAGCATCCCCTTCAACGACACGATGGTGCGCATGCGCCACATCCCTCTTTTCTTTGAGGAGAGCACGCGCTGGTACAACCAGAGCTTCCGCGACGGCCGCTTCGGCAACCTCGACCAAGTCACCACCCGTCACGAAAAAGGCGGCCACGTGAACTATGTCGACGGATCCGCTGAGCTCTTCAAAGCCCCAAACGACGGCGACGAAAACCGCGAAACCGTCAACAAGGATTGGAGCGCGAAGCTGATGTTCGCCTCCAACACCCCCTCCGGCAACCGCTGGTTCGCCGTGGGAGACGCCGACGGCCGCCCCCGCCCTCCCGCCGCCAATCGCTATGGCTTCCTGAATCAGCCCCAGTAGCGACCGATCCAACCAGCGACCAACAAGCCCCACGGGCAAGCGTGGGCGCACGCCAATCGGGCGACTCGCACGGCGTGTGTTCGCACACGCTTGCGCATGGGGCCAGTTTTCTGAGATCACGCCGGCAACGGGTACTTCTCGCACAACGCGCGCACTTCCTCACGCACCTTCGCCGCTTCCGTCGCAAGCGCCTCCGGCCCGCGAAGCCCTGCGGTGAGCACGCGGTCGATGAAGCCGGCGATGGCGTGCATCTGCTCTTCCTTGAACCCGCGCGTCGTCGTCGCGGGCGTGCCCAGGCGGATGCCGCTGGTCTGCTTGGGCGGACGCGGGTCCTGCGGCACGCCGTTCTTGTTGCAGATGAGGCCCGCCATCTCCAGCCACTTCTCGGCGTCGGCCCCGATCAGGTCGGTGCTCTTGCCGCGGAGATCGACGAGCATGAGGTGGTTGTCGGTGCCGCCGCTGGTGATGCGGAAGCCGCGCTGCGAGAGGGCCGCCGCGAGGGCCTGGGCGTTCTTCACCACTTGCTGTGAATAGGTCTTGAACTCGGGCTTCAGTGCTTCGCCAAACGCGATCGCCTTCGCGGCGATCACGTGCATGAGCGGCCCGCCCTGGATGCCCGGGAAGAGTGAACGGTCGTACTTCTTCGCGAGGTCTTCGTCGTTGGTCAGGAACAGCCCGCCGCGGGGGCCGCGCAGGGTCTTGTGCGTCGTGGTCGTGACGACATGGCAGTGGGGGAAGGGCGAGGGGTGCACGCCGCTGGCGACGAGCCCCGCGATGTGCGCGATGTCTGCGTGCAGCAGCACGCCGCACTTGTCCGCGATCGCGCGGAAGCGAGCGAAGTCGATCACGCGCGGATACGCGGAATATCCGCACATGATGAGCTTGAACTTGTCGCCGTGCTGCTGCTTGGCCTCGAGGCACACGCGCTCGACCGCGTCGTAGTCGATGTGCTCGAAGTTGGGCTTGGCTTTGTCGTAGACCAACGGGTAGTGCACCGGCTGGAACCACTTGCCGGACATGTTGACCTTGAGCCCGTGCGTCAGGTGCCCGCCGTCGGCGAGCACGAGGCTCGCGAACACATCGCCGGGCGACAGCAACGCAAAGAACAACGCCTGATTCGCCGTCGCGCCCGAGTGCGGCTGCACATTCGCGAACTTGCAGTTGAACAGCTTACACGCCCGCTCGATGGCGATCCGCTCAACGTCATCATGAAACACGCACCCGCCGTAATACCGCGCCCCCGGATACCCCTCGGCGTACTTGTTCGTGAGGCACGTCCCCATCGCATGCATGACCGGCGCGGAAACGTGGTTTTCGCTGGCGATGAGCTCGATCGTGGTCGCCTGCCGCTGGGCTTCCTTCGCGACCAGTTCGCCAATGGCGGGGTCAAACTTGGCAAGCTCGGCGAGGGTTCCGGAAGTGATGGGGTCGTGGGCCATGGGGCATGATAAGAGCCGAGCGGCGCAGGCCGGCGGGCGACTTCAAATCGTGTCCATGACGTATGTGGGGCCGCCGCCGCACACGAAGATGATCAAACACGTGAGTAGCACCGAGAGCACCGACAGAACGAGCCCCACAAGCCAGGGCCTAGGCAGACGCAGATATCGACCCGTTACCACGCTCCACCAGACCAACGCAAACACCATCGCGAGCACCCAGACTTGACCCTGGAACCCAAACAGAACCGCGCCTAGGTACTGCCACATCAAGCTCCCCACCAATTCTCCGATGAGCAAGCACAGGAAAGGCAAGTGGAATGCAAGCCACAACCAGGAGACTGCGTACACGCCTGCCCGGACCAGATGCGCCTTTCGGACCTTCGCCCGCTGGAGGGACTGCGGCAAGAGCAAGAATGTGAGCGGCATCATCATCCAGTGGAGCACGACTGGCACGATCCACTCAGGTTTTACGAGCGGATCTCCCCAATCCGCTCTCACCAGCAAGCCCAGCGGCACGAACGGCTCGAACGTCCAGACATACGACCCGGGCATCTGCCATGGCGGTCCCGAGAGGCTGCCGTGAAGCACCATGGCCTCGAGCATGGACGCGTTGTCAACCACAAACCACGGCCCTGCGACGGCGAAGTACCAGCCGATCAGAGTCATGCACGCAAACGCGGTCAACCTGTCGCCACGAATCGCATGATGAAGCTCCAACCGCTTCCACAACGGCCAGCACAGCAACGACCACAGCCACGTCCACCCAAACGCTCGAACCAACTGCTTGTTGTCAACTTCAAACAGCCGCGTCACTTGGCGCACTCTGCCCAGCACGTCCGCCCATTCCATCGTGAGCCCGCACTCACTGCACGTCCCCGTCAGCGGACACTTCGCTCCCTCGCCCCCCGCACACGGCTCCTCCTCGCGAAACCCAGGATGCCACGTCGCGACCTGGCCTTGCAGGTCATACCCGCACCTCGGACACGCACATTGCTGCTCGCCCCGCCCCATCGCGCATCCTTCCCGCAGTACTCACGCCCCAATGCCCAATGCCCAGCCCCCAATGCCTACTCGCCCACCTCCACATACCCCAAGTGCCCCTCCGCATGCCGCAGATGCAACTTGATCCACTCCTCGTGCGTCATCCGCCCGAAGACCTCATTCGGAATCGCGGGCGCTCCAGCCTTCAGCCGCGCGAACTGCTCTCGGCACCTTCGCAGGCCTTCTTCCACGCTCAGCTTCTCCACCCCATACGTCCCCTCCGCCGCGCCAGGCAGCCGGAATCCCTGCGGCGACTTTCCGTTCAGCACTTTGCGCTTCATGAGCGGCCCGAGCAACCGCACAAACCACGGCGGATGCACGGGCGAGCCGTCAAAGCCCCATTGAATCCAGTGCGCGAGGTGCCCGAAAATCTGGCCGACTTCCCAGTTGCCTTTGCACGTGGCCTTGCCAGCGAGGGCGGCCGCGGCGACCCGCTCGATCTCGGCCATGGCTTGATCGACAGTGGAGAAGGAAAGGGGTCGGAGCAAAACGCGTTTGACGTCGACGGCCATGCCTACAGGATACCCAAATCCCCAATCCGCCGTCTCCGATCCCTGGCACCGATCCCCCGCCCGGCTTTCCCTCCCCAAAAACACCGCGACCCCTCCCATTCGGAAGGGGCCGCTCACCAACTGTGGATCAACAAAGTGCGGTCGAGAGGACTTGAACCTCCAAGGTATTGCTACCACTAGTACCTGAAACTAGCGCGTCTGCCAATTTCGCCACGACCGCGGCAGGAGAGGATGATACGCCGGGAGAAAGCGAAAAGCAGCAAAGCGAAAAGCGACAAAGTTCCGGTTCGGAAGTTTTTGGGGTGGCCGCCAGCCCGAACCTCCCTGAACTCTCGCTCCGAATTCTCGCTTTTCGCTTTGGCGTTTTATCGTTTTCCTACCCTCCCCCATGTCCTACACCGTCCTCGCCCGTCGCTACCGCTCGCAGGAATTCGATCAGGTGATCGGCCAGGAGGCCATCGCCCGCACCCTGCAAAACGCCATCAACACCAACCGCGTCGCCCACGCCTACCTCTTCTGTGGCACCCGAGGAGTCGGCAAGACCACCATGGCCCGCCTCTTCGCCAAGGCGTTGAACGGCGGCTCAGCCGAAGTCGACAAGGCCATCATGGCGGGGCAGGACACTGACGTCATCGAGATCGACGCGGCGAGCAACACGGGCGTCGACAACGCCCGCGAGATGATCGCCAACAGCATGTACCGCCCCCTGCGAGGCAAGTACAAGGTCTACATCATCGACGAAGTGCACATGCTGAGCAACGCGGCGTTCAACGCGCTGCTCAAGACGATGGAAGAGCCGCCCGAGCACGTCAAGTTCATTCTCTGCACCACCGATCCGCACAAGGTGCTGCCCACGATCCAAAGCCGCTGCCAGCGCTTTGACTTCCGCAACATTCCAGTCGCGCAGATTGCCGGGCATCTTGCAGACGTGATCAAGCAGGAGAAGTACAACGCCGAGCCCGAACTGATCCATCAGGTTGCGGTGCTCGGCAACGGCTCGATGCGCGATGCGCTGACGGTGCTGGAACGCCTGACCGCCACGGGCGAGAAAAAGCTCACCCTTAAGCTGCTCGAAGAACTCATGGGCCTGCCCGATCGGGCCGTCATGAGTTCACTGATTGACTCTCTCGCCGACGGCGATCCGGGCAAGGCCCTGGGCTATGCCAGCGACCTGCTCGCCAAGGGCACCTCGATCGATCAGGTGATCGAAGCAATGCTGCTGCGCCTGCGCGATCTCATGATCCTCGCCGCATGCGGGCCCACCACCCGCCTGGTCGAACTCTCCGACGACGCCCGCAAGGACGAAGTCACCCGCGCCCAGCGGTTTGACGCTGCGGGCCTGGTGCACATGATCGCCCTGTGCGAGAACGTACAGAAGGCGGCGAAGAACTCCAGCGTGCCGCGCGCGTTGTACGACGCGTTGGTCGTGCGACTTGCGATGACCGAGAAGCTTGCCGACGTCACCGCGTTGATCGCCGGCAAGGGTGGTACCGGCGGTGCAAGTAGCAGCGGAGCGGCGTCGGTCGCGGCGCGTGCGGAGTCTGCCGCAAAAAAACGCTGACGGGTGGGGATGGTCCCAGCGCCTCGGCAACCAGCCGCCCCGCTCCGCCCGAACCCGGGCAGCCGCCTCCACCCGCCAATGCACCGCCCGCTCTGACAACTTCTCCATCGCGAAACACGCCGCCGTCCGCCGCCCCTGCGCGGGCCGACGCCGGTGCGCTGTCGCCGACCACCTTTTCCACGCAGCGCGAAATCGTCCCCGACGCTGCGCTGCTGCAGGATGTGAAGTCGCTCTGGGCCCGCCTGATCGAACTCAGCGCGGAAAGCCGCCGCCTGCGCGTGCTGCTGGCGGACCTGACGCCCGAGTCCGTCTCTCCCGAAGAGCTTGTCCTCGTGCCGCATCCTTCCGTCACGCTCGCCGCCAACACGCTTCGCGCCGAACTCCAATCGCTCGTGCTGCGTGCGACCGGCCGCCGCCTCGCGGTCAACTACAAGTCTCCCGAACCCGCCGCAGCCGCCCCCATCGATCAACCCGCGCTCCCCACCGTCGAAACCATGAGTGCCCACCCGCTCGTGAAGCAAGCCCTCGAACTCACCGGCGGCAAAGTGATCGGCGTCCAACCCCGCAAGCGCACGTAGTCCGTCCACGAGCGGGCCAGTCCAGAAGCGTCGCTCGCCAACCACTCTGGAATTCATCACAGAGTGCGCGGAGAACACGGAGGGAAGAGAACGCGCGGACTGGCGCGGATTCATGCGGATCAGACGGGTCGTCTTCCTGTCTGTCGCTCACCCGCGAAGGTCCGCGGCCTCTCTTCTGCTGATCTCACAACCCTAGCCGCTGCAGGATTCCGTCCAACATGCTCCGACTGCTCGCGTTGTCTCCCCAAGGGACAAACGTGATCACCACCTTTGTCCCCTGAAACACCCGGTACGCCTCGATCCGGACCGTCGGGATGTCACTTGTGCGGGGCGGCCTGGCCACGACCTTGCCCAATTCCTCCGCGCTGGCCAAGTCCAGCACCGCATACCCCCGTGCCCGCACCGTCTGCTCCGCCGCGGCGATCACGGCGGGCACCCTGGCCTGCGTCGGCAGGACCGCCGAGAGGCTGGGGTACTCATAGGTGGCCATGATGTTGGTCTGGCCTTGGGAGACGGGCATGGGGCTGGAGCAGCCCGCGAGCAGCAGCAAGGCAGTTCCAGCCAGCCCGATGAGTTGAGGGGATCGCATGGATCCCATGTCGGCATTCCCCGCCGCTCGGCAAGAATTGCCGCACCTTCCCGAAGACATACCAAACATAATTAGAACCACGATTCGTGTCGCGGGCTTGAAAAAGCCCTTCCAGCGCGCTTCAATCTAGGCCCCGCGCTTCGCGGGTGTTCCTAGTGTCAGTCTTGGCGCACCGCGCCGCAGCAAAGAGGATTTGCATGTCGATTCGCGTGAAGGCACGGAGTGGTGAGACGGTCGAAGGCCTGATGCGGCGCTTTAAGAAGCTCTGCGAGAAGGAAGGCCTGACTAAGGACGTCCGCCGCAAGGAGTTCTATGAGAAGCCCAGCGAACGCGCTCGCCGCGATGCTCGCAAGAGCGTGGCTCGCCGCATGAAGGAAGACGGCACGTTCATCCCCAAGAACCCCAAGGACGCGAAGGACGCGAAGGGCAAGGGCCCGCGCTCGGGCGGCCCGGGTGGGTTTGGTGGCGGGTTTGGCGGCGGTCGCGGTCGCGACTAAGTTGCACAGGAGCGGAACCCCATGGGACACGCCGCGACTTGTTTCCTGCTTGTGTTTGCATGAGATTCTGACCAGGGCGGGTCGCGCGCGGCCTGCCCTTTTTCGTCTTCAAGTTTCAGCATTAACTTTCAGCGTTGGTCGCTGAACGACCGACCAACCTCCCGCCACCCAAGCGATCTTTCCCCCTCTGGCCCGCCCTTTGCGAACCGGGCCAGATTCGTTCCCGACTTTTCGACTCACATCTCAGCTGGCCCAGTGCCCGGCGACCAACTCGAGGAGGCTCTTCGTGACCCCGACCCGATCGATCCAAACCATGCGTCACAAATCACTGATCGCAAGCCTGTGCGGGCTGCCAAGCCGCTTGACCGCGAGTTGGCTGCCCGCTCTCGCTCTCTTGCTCATGACCGTCCTTTCCGCTCCCGCGGCCCTGGCCGCAGGCGTCGGCGGCGCGGACCAGCCGGTCTTTCAGAAGCCGGGCGGCGAAGCCAACCTCGTCATTCCTGACCTGAATCAGGTCAAGTTCCTGGGCATCGGCGGGCACGACCTGCTGCTGGTGGGCTTCCTGGTTTCGCTGCTGGGTCTCGCGTTCGGCGCGATGATCTACATGCAGATGAAGAAGATGCCCGTGCACAAGAGCATGCTCGAGGTGAGCGAGCTCATCTATTCCACCTGCAAGAGCTACATGATCCAACAGGGCAAGTTCCTCGCCCAGCTCTTCCTCTTCATCGGCAGCATCGTCGTCATCTACTTCTCCGTCTTCGTTCCCACCCCCGTCATTGACACCGTCACGGGCGAGTTCAAGTCCGGCTTCGGGCTGGGCCGCGTCGCCCTCATCATCCTCTTTGCCATCGTCGGCGTGCTGGGTTCGTACGCGGTTGCCTGGTACGGCATCCGCGTCAACACCTTCGCCAACAGCCGCACGGCCTTCGCGTCGCTCAAGGGCAAGCCCTTCCCCTGCTATGCGATTCCGCTCAAGGCGGGCATGAGCATCGGGATGATGCTGATCTCGGTCGAACTGTTCATCATGCTCGCCATCTTGCTGCTGCTGCCTGGCGATCTCGCCGGCGCCTGCTTGATCGGCTTTGCCATCGGTGAGTCGCTGGGCGCCGCCGCCCTCCGCATCGCGGGTGGGATTTTCACCAAGATCGCCGACATCGGCAGCGACCTGATGAAGATCGTCTTCAAGATCAAGGAAGACGACGCCCGTAACCCGGGCGTGATCGCCGACTGCGTGGGCGACAACGCGGGCGACAGCGTCGGCCCCTCCGCCGACGGCTTCGAGACCTACGGCGTGACGGGCGTGGCCCTGATCGTGTTCACCATGATCGCAGTCACCCCCAGCATCTTCTTCAACGGCGGCAAGTCGCTGGAAGTCGGAGCCGGCCGCACCGTGTCGTACGCCCAGGCCGTCAGCGTCATCGACGTGCATAACTCGGTTGATTATCAGAAGGCCCTGGACGTCCGCATCAAGAACGCGGGCGACGCTGGCAAGGTTGACGACAAGCTGCGTCTCGAGGCTCTTCGCAAGGACGCCAACAGCACCGAGCTGGTCGGCAAGCTCAAGCCCGAAGTCGAAACCGCCCAGAAGCGGGCCCAGACGCTGCAGGTCAAGCTGCTGGTCTGGCTGTTCGTGATGCGCATTCTCATGGTGATCGCCAGCGCGGCGTCGTACTGGATCAACGAGGCCCTCGCCAAGGCCAAGTACGCCAACGCCGACAAGATGAACTTCGAGAAGCCTCTTACCAACCTCGTGTTCATCACCAGCTTCGTCTCTATCGCCCTGACCTTCGCCGCCAGCTGGTTCATGCTGGGTGGCAAGGCCGCCAGCGACTACAACATCGATCCGGACTTCTGGTGGATCCTCTCGGCCATCATCTCCTGCGGCACCGCCGCCGGCGCGATCATCCCCGAACTCGTCAAGGCCTTCACCAGCACCGAGAGCGGGCACGTTCGCGAAGTCGTCAAGAGCAGCGAGCAGGGCGGCGCGAGCCTCAACATCCTGTCAGGCCTGGTCGCGGGCAACTTCTCGGCTTATTGGCTGGGCATGGCCATCATCCTGCTCATGGCTCTGGCGTACCTCTTCGCCAGCATGGGCCTGGGCAGCATCATGCTCGCCCCCGCCGTCTTTGCCTTCGGCCTCGTGGCCTTCGGCTTCCTCAGCATGGGTCCTGTGACCATCGCGGTGGACAGCTATGGCCCCGTGACCGACAACGCCCAGAGCGTCTACGAGTTGTCCACGATCGAACAGATCCCGGGCATCTCGGGCGAGATCAAGAAGGACTTCGGGTTTGAGCCCAACTTCGAGAAGGGCAAGGAGTTCCTCGAAGAGAACGACGGCGCGGGCAACACCTTCAAGGCCACAGCCAAGCCGGTGCTGATCGGTACCGCCGTCGTGGGCGCGACCACCATGATCTTCTCGATCATCGTGGTGCTCACGGGCGGCCTGCAGACCAACGTCGACAAGATGGGCCTGCTGCACGCTCCGTTCCTGCTGGGCCTGATCACCGGCGGCGCAGTGATCTACTGGTTCACGGGCGCAAGCATCCAGGCCGTGTCCACCGGCGCGTATCGCGCGGTCGAGTTCATCAAGAACACCATGAAGCTTGATGGCGCGACCAAGGCAAGCGTCGAGGACAGCCAGAAGGTCGTGACCATCTGCACGCTCTACGCCCAGAAGGGCATGTTCAACATCTTCCTGGGCATCTTCTTCGCAACCCTGGCCTTCGCCTTTGTCGAGCCCTTCTTCTTCGTCGGCTACCTCATCTCCATCGCCCTCTTCGGCCTTTACCAGGCCATGTTCATGGCCAACGCCGGCGGCGCGTGGGACAACGCCAAGAAGATCGTCGAGACCGATCCCGTCTACAAGAACAGCGGGCGCGGCAAGGGCAGCGACCTGCACGCCGCGACCGTCGTGGGCGACACCGTGGGCGACCCCTTCAAGGACACCAGCAGCGTTGCGCTCAACCCCGTGATCAAGTTCACCACGCTCTTCGGCCTGCTCGCCGTGGAACTGGCGATCCACGTCAAGGAGCCCGGCTTCGTCCATACGCCCCTGACCATCGCCCTCGCGGTGGGCTTCTTCCTCACCAGCGCGTTCTTCGTCTGGCGCAGCTTCTACGGCATGAAGATCGACAACGCCAAGCACTAATCCGGTTCCACATCACAGCAACGTCCAAGGCCCGCCCCCCAAGGCGGGCCTTTTTCATGGAAACACACGAAACGCGCCCGCCAGGAAGCGTCGCACGCCAAGGGCCTTCGATTTCACCACGGAGTTCACGGTGAAAGAAAGAGTGGCCGCGGATTGACGCGGATCTGCGCGGATCAGAAAAGGCCGCTTCGCCTTATCTGCACCAATCCGCGAGAATCCGCGGCTCCTCTTGTTTACCGCTCACCGATCCCCGCTCCCCGTTCACTTCCCGTCATTCACCAACGTCTCCAGCAACTTCCGCTCCGCCGCCGAGAAGCCTTCCATGCTGGTGCGGAGCCGTTCGCTCAGGTCGGCGAGGTTTTTCGCGAGATCCGTGTCGCTCATCGTCGCGCCGGTGCGCTGCATGAGGCTGACCTGGCTGAGGGCCTCGCTTGCCGCGCGGACGTCGCTTGCGGCGGACGCGTAGCTCCGCGTCGCGTCGTACAAAGCCTGCGTCGAAAGCTCCTTGGTGTCCGGCTCGTGCAGCAAGCGCCAGGGCTGACTGCGGACTTCGATGGCCGCGAGTTTGAGCTGGTCGCTCGTGAGCCGCATGTTCGCCATCGCCTTGCGGATGTTGGGCCGCTGCTCCGTCAGCAACGCATCCACGTCCGCGATCGCCTGCTGGGCCTGGGCCATCGCCCCCCGGGCGTCCTTGAGGGCGTCGTTGAGCAGCCCAACGCTTTCGTTGTCGATCTTGGTCACGGCGGAGTTGACCTTCGCCAGAATCTCCTCGATCTGGGTGCGATTCTCGGTGACGATCGCGCGGGCTTCTTCAAAGACCTTGGTCGCGCTGTCGACGCTTTGCTCAACCTTGGTGAACAGTGGATCGATCCGAGCGCTGGCCTTCTCCGCGTTCGTCAGCGTCGCATCGATCTGCCCGTCCCAGCCACTGAAGTTCGCCTTGGCGTCCCCCACCAGCGCGCGTGCGTCGGCGATCGCCCCCTCGATGTCCGGGCTGCTCGAGTTGATCAGATTCGAGATCCGCGCCATCGACTTGTCGAGGTTGTCCAGCGTCCGCTTGATCTGATCGAGTTGCTCTGCGCCCAATCCCGCCTGCGCCAGCAGTCCCGGGGCCTGTCCCGCGCCGACAACTTCGCCCGCTTCAATCCGTGCGCTCTTGCCAACGAACTTTTCCCCCTCGCCCCCGTCCGCCCCCGCGCTCGTGATGTTGATCGCGCTCAAACTGCCCAGCAGCGGCTTGTCGAGATACACCGACGCGTTCTCGTACAGCACCACGTCCTCGCGCACCTCAACGCGCACGTCCACATTGCTCGCCGGCTCGCCGCTGAACCCGACTGACAGCACGCGACCCACCTGCTGCCCGCCCAGCAGGACGGGCGAACCCTCGGCGATCCCCGCCGCGCCCTGCGACACCGGGAACCGCACGATAAACCGCGTCGCGTTCATGCCCGCCCCGCGCTCTGCGAGCAGGAACGACACGGCGACGCCCAAGGTCACGCTTCCAACCACAAACAACCCCGCAAGCGTGTTGTTCCGAGCAGTTCGCTGCATGGGCGGAGCGTAGGGGCCGAGGGAAAGCGATACAGCGATACAACGAGAAAGCGATGCATAGCTGCCAAGGCGACCTCGTCGCACGACAGCCTTGTATCGCTGTGTCGCGTTATCGATGTATCGCGTTGACCTTTATCGCCTCGTCGGCTGCAGGCTCGGTGTCGCCAAAATCGCCGTCGCTTCGGCCCCAAACAGCGCACGCTCGTAGTTGCCCGTCTGCCGGCGGGTGGTGAGCGGGCCCTCGGCATCGCCGCGCAAAAACTGGCGGATTAGGCGTTCGCGTTCGGGCAGTACCGCCGCGTCGGCCTCGGAAAGCCGGCGGAGGTCATCAAACCAATCCCGGCTCTCCACCGCGATCATCCGTCCCTTGTCGAGCATGCACATGCGGTCGGCAATCGTGAACGCGCTGTCCATCTCGTGCGTGACGACCACGCTGGTGACACCAAGCTTCTTCGACAGGCTCACGATGAGCTGATCGATTTGCGCGCTGGTAACCGGATCCAGCCCCGCACTGGGCTCGTCGTAAAAGAGGATTTCAGGGTCGAGAGCAAGAGCCCGAGCCAGCCCGGCACGCTTCTTCATGCCGCCCGAAATCTCGCTGGGGTACCGGTCCGCCGCGTCGAGCAGGCCGACGAGTTCGAGCTTGATCTTGACCTGAATGTCGATGATGTTGGCGTCCAGGTCGGTGTGCTCTTGCAGGATCAGGGCGACGTTCTCGGCGAGCGTCATGCTGTTGAACAGCGCGCCGCTCTGGAAGAGGATGCCGAAACGCTTGCGAGCGTCATCGAGGCCCTTTGTGTCCAGCCCGCAGATGTTCTTGCCGAAAAGGCGGACCTCGCCTTCGTCGGCTGGGAAGGAGCCGATGATCGACCGCAGCAACGTGCTCTTTCCGCTGCCGCTGCCGCCCATGATGACCATGGTTTCGCCGCTGCGAACTTCGAGATTGATCCCGTCCAGCACCGCCCGCCCGTCAAACCGCTTGACGAGGTTGATGACTTCGATCGGCGGGGGTTGGAGGGTGGGGTCCATAAAGGGCAGTTTCAACACGGAGAGCACAGAGAGCAGAGAAACAC
>JALHOJ010000025.1 GCA_022843045.1 Phycisphaerales bacterium | reverse complement strand
GGAACTGGTGATCGACAATGAGAGGGATGAGGTCGATCCGGAGACGGGCGAAGTGCTGCCCAAGGCCAAGGCAGGCAAGAAGAAGAAGGGGCAGCCGGTCGAGGAGCTGACCGAAGCGGAAGCGACGACGCTTGAGCAGAACTCGGTGGCGGAGGAAGTTGACGACACCGAAGCCACGGCCGAAGCGGCGGGCGAAGAAGATGACGACATTCCATCCGCGCCGCAGGTGTACAGCGAGGATCAGCTCCGCGAGAAGCTTGAGAAGCTCCCGATCTTGTTCGGGCAGCAGAACAAGCACACGGCGACGGATGAAGATCTCGCGGCGATGCAGGCCGCGATCGAAGAAGGCGAGAAGTACCGCTTCCCAGGGCTTGATCTGCTGGAAGAGCCCGAGCAGGGCTTTGACAAGATCCTCGAAGCGACGGTGAAGGAGCAGGCCGAGGCGCTGATCAAGGCGCTGGAGCAGTTCAAGATCGAGGGCGAGGTCGATTCGGTGGAATCGGGCCCGGTGATCACGCTGTTCCATGTGCGGCTGTCGCCCGGGACCAAGGTGAGCGCGTTGGAAGCGGTGAGCAAGGACATCGCCCGCGTCCTCAAGGCCCAGAACATCCGCATCGTCAGCAACATGGCGGGGCGCGACACGGTGGGCATCGAAGTGCCCAACCTCACTAAAGAGAAGGTGAGGATGAAGGAGCTCATGGGGCGCACCGAGCGCTACAACACCATGAAGCTGCCCATGTTCCTGGGCAAGGACGCCAGCGGCGAGCCGCTCATCGAAGACCTGACCAAGATGCCCCACATGCTCATTGCCGGGACGACCGGCAGCGGCAAGAGCGTGTGCATGAACACGATCATCATGGGCTTCCTCTACACCAAGAAGCCCAGCGAGCTCAAGATGGTGCTGGTCGATCCCAAGATGGTCGAAATGAGCCAGTTCAAGGACATCCCGCACCTCATGTGCCCGGTCGTGACGGAAATGGGCAAGGCGGCGGCGATTCTGGAGTGGGCGACGGTCAAGATGGACGAGCGGTACGAACTGCTCGCGGAAGCGGGTTGCCGGGATATCGCGGCGTACAACGACCTTTCGTGGGACGAACTGAAGGAGCGCCTGAACCTGACGACGTCCGAAGAGGAAGCCAAGATTCCTCGCAAGCTGCCCTACATGGTCTTCATCATCGACGAACTCGCCGACTTGATGATGACCAACAAGGACGTCGAGAGCCACATCATCCGCATCGCCCAGAAGGCCCGTGCGGTGGGGATGCACCTGATCCTCGCGACACAGCGACCGCAGGCGAACGTGGTGACGGGCCTCATCAAGAGCAACATGCCGTGCCGGTGCGCGTTCAAGGTTGCGAGCGGCATGGACTCCCGCATCGTGCTGGACCAGAAGGGCGCTGAGCTCCTGCTGGGCCATGGCGACATGCTGTTCCTGACGCCTCGCAGCAGCAAGCTGACCCGGGCTCAAGGCACGCTCGTGGACGATCGCGAGATCCGCAAGGTCGTGAAGTTCATGAAGGAAGTCGCGGCCCCCAGCTTCGAACGCAGCCTCGTGCAGCTCAAGGGAGCCGCAGGCAGCGACGAGCAGCGGATCGCCGACAGTGCCAACAACTCCAGCGCCAGCCTTCAAGCGGCGCAGGAAGACCCGATGTTCAATCGCGCAGTGGAGATCGTGCTCGAAACCAAGCGAGGCAGCGTCAGCCTGCTGCAGCGGCGCTTGGCGATTGGCTACACGCGGGCCAGCCGCCTTATCGATCTCATGGGCATCGCGGGCATCATCAGCGATCACAAGGGCAGCGTTGCTCGCGACGTGCTCATCTCAATCGAAGACTGGGGCCGCATTCAGGAACTCGCCAACGAAGAGGCCAAGGCCAAGGGCATCGTCATCCATCACGAGACCGAAGACACGGTGTCGCAGCGCACGCACGATGGACCCGCCCTCAACAAACTCGCCCCCAAGCCCGCGTCCCAGCCTTCCCCCCGATCCGACATGCCTGCGCTCTTTACCGAAACCCAGCCCAAGAAGAAGTCCGCGTCGCTCAAGGACGTGGTCGAGGGCAACACGGGCGACGACGCCATCGAAGACAGCTTCCACGAGGAGGCGCCGTTCGACGACAGCGAGCCGTCGCCCGACGACAAGGAACTGGACGACTCGGTCTGAGTGCTCTGTGTTCGCGACCAGGTGAGCGAAACATCAGTCAAGGTTCACAGGCCCGCCCTCGTGGCGGGCTTTTTTCTTGAACGCAGAGGTCGCAGAGAGCGCAGAAAAAGAAGACAAGGAGAAGTGCCTTGCCTCCGCGCTCGCTGCGACCTCTGCGTTCAAGATTGTGTGATTTCATGTGGCTCGGGGCCACCTGCTCGCTGTTGCAAAATCTGCAGAGATTCAGGTAATTTCGCTCCGCGCTAACACCCCGCCGCTTGCCGCGTATCACCCGGGTCGGGAATCGGTCGCCTCTGGCTGATATCCTGCGACATTCAGGTGCGTGTGGTCCGACAATTGGTCCCGCTTTCGACGGAATGGGGCGGGGGTGTCCGAGGTTTGGAAGCACGCGAAAGGACCCGACGACCCTCGGGAGTGATTAGGCGAATGCCCATGATGAACATGATGAACACGACGACCTCTGTGCGGATGATGACCCTTCCCAAACTGGCCATGGCCCTGACGCTGCTCGCCGGGGCGAGCGTGACGCTGGCCGACGTGCCCAAGGTGCTCGACCGCGTGCCCACCGACGCGGCACTGGTCGCGACCGTCGGCAACATCGGCGGGTTCCAGCAGAAGATCGAGAAGTGGGCCGACTCGCTGGGCATCGTGGAGGACATCCTCGCGAGCGGCGGCGACAACCCGCTCGAAGCCCTGCGCTCGATCACGGGCGTTGCGGGTCTTGACAAGGCCGGTTCCGCAGCAGTCTTTTCCGTGAAGAAGCCTCAGAACGAGATTGACGCGCTCAAGGCCAAGGCCGCAGCCAAGGCTGAAGAAACCAAGAAGGCGATCGAAGACGCCGCCAAGGCGGCCGCGGCTGCCGAGCCGGGCGCGGCGGCCGAAGAAGCCGAGATGACCGACGAGGAGTTCAACGAGGACATCAACGCGGGCGAGAACGAGTTTGACCAGACGATGGACTCGTACGGCCTCGTGCCCGTGACCGACTACGCCGCGTTCGTCAAGGCGCTGGGCGCAACCAGCACCGAAGGCCTCGTCGAAGTGACGCTCAACGACGAGAAGGGCTGGGCCAGTAACCTGGGCAACGGCTACGCGATTGTGAGCATGAACGAAGAGAAGGCACCGCTTGAGCGCGTGCTTGCCAAGGCCGCGTCCCTCGCGGGCAACATGAAGAGCCACGAAGCCGCCCTCGGCGCCAACGGCAAGGCCATCGCCGACGGCACCGACGTCATGCTGATCGCCAACATTCCCGCCCTTCGCGCCGACATCGAGGAAGGCATGAAGAAGGCCAAGGAAGAAGCCGGCAACCAGACCATGCCGGGCATGGAAGGCCTGGGCCAGTTCATGGACATGATGAAGATGGTGGGCGAGAACTTCGCACGCGATGCCAGCGTGGGCATTGCGGGCCTTGGCATGGGCGACAACGGCTTGTGGATCGACATCGGGACCCAGTTCAAGGACGGCACGGAACTCTCCGGCCTGTTCCAGGACAAGGGCGACACCAACCGCCTGCTCTCCCGCGTGCCTGATCAGGACTTCCTGATTGCCACGGTGATGGACACCGCCGCCCCGGGCATCAAGAAGATGCTGACCGAGTACACCAATATCTCCACCAAGATGATGGAGGACGCGGCGAAGGCGGGCGGCCAGGAAGCGGAGATGTCCAAGGCGATGCAACGCCTGATGGGGCCGTTCTCCGACATGACGGCCTACGCCGACAAGACCGATGGCTACGCCATGGTCATGGGCGCAACGCCCGGCGGCCTGATGGGCGGCCTGTTCGTCAATACGATCGCGTACTCCGAGACCAAGCAGCCCGCGGTCTTCACCGAGGCGTTCAAGAAGGCTCTGGGCGGCGCGGGTGAAGGCGAGAAGATCGGGCCCATCACGATCAAGGGCACGTACAAGGAAGGCGCCGCGACGCTCGCGGATGTGAAGGCTGATCAGTGGGGCATGCAGATCATCGCTGATCCCAACGATCCCGAGGGTCAGCAGGTCGCCATGATGAGCGGCTTCATCTTTGGCCCCCGTGGCCTGGGCGGATATCTCGCACAGGTCGAGAACGGCTTCATCACCAGCTACAGCGACAACAAGCTGCTCATGACCAACGCGATCGAAGTCGCCAAGAGCGGCAAGGGCCTCTCGATGAATGCGGACATGCAAGTCGCGCAGAGCCTCCTGCCCAAGAACCGCACGCTCGAGTTCCACATCGGCGTCAAGCCCATCCTCGAAACCGTGCAGGGCTTCGCGGGCATGATGGGCGGCGGTGGCGACTGGCAGGTGCCCGAGAAGGTCTCGCCCGTGTCTATGGGCGCGAGCACGCACTCGGGCGGCATGCACGCCCGGATTTATGTGCCCAACGACGTCGTGACCGCCCTCAAGGGCATGGCCAAGGCCTTCGAAGGCATGGGCAACCCCATGGGCGACGAAGAACCGATGGACGGCGACTCGCCCGACTTCTAAACCTTGCTTCACCCGTGATTGCCACGGGTGAGACCATCTGAAGCTTGACCACGACCCCAAGGACGTCCGATTTTCGGGCATCCTTGGGGTCGTGTGCTTCGAAGCGTTTGTATACTGGCCGCTCGCAAGTTCGCAGTAGTCGCGTTGTCGAGAATCGTCCCGGCATGATGCTCCTCCCGATCTACGCCGTGCTCACCTGGTACTTCTGCTTTCGGTTTCGAAGGCAGGTGTGGGGATGGCTCGCGCTCGCCGTGAGTCTCATGATGATCGCGATGGTGATGGTGCTTGAGCAGCGCATCCGCACGTGGATGGGCGCGGGCGAGAACCCGTTCACCAGTCTGCAGTTCATCCTCTGGGGCGAGGTGATCATCGTGGGCGTGGGCGGGGCGTTCATCCTGTGCCTGCGAAAGGGCGGAGCCGAAGTGCCCTGCCGCAAGTGCGGATATGAACTGGTGGGCCTCGAAGTCGAGAACCCGCAATGCCCCGAGTGCGGCTTGAACGAGGCCGCGTTCCGCCCCGATCAGGAAGTGCCTCGCCATGTCCGCAGCGCCCATCAGCGCCTGCGGAGCCAGTACACGCCTCCCACCAGCAACGCGAGCGCGGCCGGCCCGGCGATCACGCCGATCCTCCAGCGTTGAAGCTCGTCAGGCTGCATGGGCCGCACCATCGCGACGCTGCTGGCGGCGGGGCTCTGCGCAATGAGCGCGTCTTGCCTTGCGAGCCACGAGATCGAGGCATCAAACAGTTCGAGATTGCCGGGAAACTGAGCCACGGGCCGGCCTTCGACCGTGACTGTCTGATTGGTCACCGGATCCGCGAACCAAGCACTGCTGCCAATGACGATGACGCGCTGGGGCAGGCCAGCAACCGTTCGTTCGCTCGCCGCGCCGATGGTCCAGGTCGCTTCGGTGGTGGTGCGGTCCCGGCCTTCGCTCAAGCGAGGGCGATCGCGCATCATCGCGAGTTGGTCGCGGGTGCGGAGGCGGGCCGTGGTCCATTCGGTCTCGCCCCAGGTGTCGCTGGAGGCGGGCACGCTCAGGATCGCGGTTGCGCCGCTACTGACGGCCATAGGCGTCGACCAGCTCACGTACGTGGGCAGCGTGCCGACGGCGCTCGCGATCGGGTGCGTGCCGATGGCCTGTGCGACGCGATCTGTCTCGATGATCATGCCCTGGGGCGTGGAGACCTGGGTCATGAGGGGTGTGCCGGTGAACGCTTCGATGCCCAGAGGCGCGAGAGCCGCGGCGATGGCGTCGGTGCCGCCCGCCGCGCTGGCGATGGAGGGGTTGATGCTGACCAGCACGTTCTCGCCCTTGGCGAGCAGGCCAGACAGAATATCGCCCATCTTGGTCGCGACCTGCGGGCCGGACAGGCCGGACTTGCCGGTGCCCGCGGTGGTCTCCGCGCCCAGCAGCAGGTACACCCGCGGGCGGAGGTTCTCGGGATCGAGCGTCTTGAGCGCTTCGGCGTCGGGCGCTTCGGCCTTGACGACTTGCCACTCAAGCATGTCGATGCCCCGGCTGGCAAGGCGCTGCTGGAGCACGCGGAAGAACGGGCCATCGCCCAGATACGGATCGTCTTCGGGCGTGAGGAAGATGATGATCGGTCGATGCGGCGACAGCAGCGACGCGAGGCCGCTGGCGAGAAGTTCTTCGGTGCGTCCGCGCAGGTCGCGCCGTGCGACCTCGCCTTCGTTGATCCACGCCGCGTCGGGAAGCAACTTCTGTACTTCGAGCGCAACGAGGGGAGAGGGCGCGTTCGCATCGGTCGTCGCGGGCGGCGGACCGATCAGGACCGCGCCATCGTTCTGAGACAGCGCGCGAGACAGACGCAGGATGTCCGGACGCGGGAGCTTCGCGAGCGGCTCAATTCGCGAAGCCAGCTCCGTGCGGGCGCGTTCCAGCAGCGCGGCGACCGTGGCAAACGACTCGCGCAGCCCGGCGGGCACCTGCGCGTCCTGGCTGCGGGTGCGAAGATCTCGTGCGAGCACGGTGAGGTCCGCCGCAGCGTCGCGGAAGCGGGCGGCGAGCAGATTGGCGGCGGTGTCGGTCGCGGGGACGGCGTTGCTGTCGTTGGTGGTCGGCGCGATTTGCTCGCGAGCGCGGGCCAGCGCTTCGCTGAGTTCATCAGCCCGCACTCGACACAGCGACGCGGCTTGCTGGGCGAGAACGCGGGCCGCGGCGTTGGTGCCTGCTTCGTCGGCAAGAGCCGCGGCGTCGAGAGTCTTCGCGGCGCCTTCGCGAAGCGTGTCTGCGGTGGTGGTGCCAAGGGCGAGGGCTGATTGGATCGCCGCGACGTTTGCGTCCAGCACGGGGCGTTCGCGCTCGCGGAGGGACGCGAGCAACTCGCGGAACTGAGCCGCGCCCGAGGCGGCGGAGGTGTCGATGAGTGTGCGTGTGAAGGCGGGCTGGGCCGCGACCATCTCGTCGAGGACGTCGGTGAGGTTCTGGCGGGCGCGAGGGTCGGCGTTTTGCAGATTGGCGGCGATCACGAGGCGCGTGGGGCCAGGCAGGCTCGCGAGGAGTTGCTGCGTGCGCGGAGAGAGACGCTGCTGGCCCGTAGCGGTCACATCGACGCGATGCGAGAACTTCTCGCTCAGCAAGTTGAGCATCAGCGTGCTGGCGGCGAGCGCGCCGAGCGTGACCAGGCCCAGCGCGAGCACGCGACGTTGGCGGGACTTGTCCGGGCGCACGCGCGTGAGCGCACTGGGCGCGAGATTGGCCCTGGCGGGAGCAGTGGGGGAGCTGGGGGCTTGGGAGGAAGGCTGAGTCACCGGTCCCTCCAGCGTTTCCAAGCTATGAGCGAGGTCGCGACGCTCCAGCAGAGCCCGCTGACCGACACGAAGTACACCACATGCCGCGTGTCGATCACGCCCTTGGCGAAGTCGTTGAGTCTTGGGGGCAGAGCGAGCGCAAAGAGCAGGTCCTGCCAGGGCGAGGGCAGTTGCCGCCCCAGCGTGCCCGCGAGCAGGAGCGCGAGGATGATGAACAGCGTTGCGATGAACGCGAGCGTGGCGTTGTTGGTCGCGCCCGACGCGGCAAGGCCGATCGACAGATAGAGCAGGCCCAGCAGCAGCAGGCACAAGTAGCCTGCGAGGATCGGCCCAAGGTCCGGCGCGGGATCGCTCACGGTCCACAAAATCGCGGGCAGGGCAAGCGTGGGCAGCACCATCACGATCAGGAACAGGCACGCGCCCAGCAGTTTGCCGAGCGTCAGTGCGATGGTCGAGAGCGGACTGGTAAGCAGCGTCTCCAGGCTGCCCGTGCGGGCTTCTTCCGCGATCAATCGCATCGACACCGCCGGGGCGAGCGGCAGCAGCAGCCATCCGCAGGCCTCAAAGAAAGGCCGCATCGTCGCGGGCCGGCCCGGCACCAGCGCGGACAGCGCGAAGACCGCCCCCGTGAGCAGCAGGAACAGCATGATGATGATCCATCCCGCGGGCATCCGCAGGTACGACGCGAGTTCTCGCTTCGCGATGGTGAAAGTGCCGGCGATCATGCTCGCACCGCCACGCCGTCCCGTTCGGCCTCGCCCGCACGCTCCAAGACGCTCAGGAATAGCTGCTCCAACGAGCGGGTTTGGCTGCGCAGTTCGCGGATCACCATCCCCGAAGCCAGCGCCGCCTGCGCGATCGCTTCGCGCGGATCGGCGAGCGCGCCCGCGGGCGAAGCGTCCAGCGGCGCGAAATCCAGCAGCCACGTTCGCCAGCCGAACTTGCCGCGGGGCGGATTGGCTTCGCGCGTGAGGCCGTCGCCGCGAATCTGCTCGAGCCCCGGAATCGCGCGCCAGCGGTCCAGCAGCAGGTTGAGCGTTGCGTCATCGGCGTCGCGAGTTTCGACGTGGTAAGTGCGAGAGCCCGAACGCTTCAAGCTCTCCAGCGACGCGTCGGCACGAATCTCGCCCGCCGCGAAGATGATCACGCGCGAGCACAACTGCTCGACCTCGGGCAGCACGTGGCTGCTGATCAGTACGGTGCGTTGCTGCGAGAGCCCGCGGATCAGTTCGCGGGTTTCTCGCACTTGGGCCGGGTCCAGGCCGCTCGTGGGTTCGTCCAGGAGCAGCACCTGTGGATCGTGGACCAAGGCCGCCGCGAGACCGACGCGCTGCTTGTATCCCTTGGAGAGGCCCGCGATGCGTCGCTTGGCGACGTCCTTGAGCCAGCATTGCTCGATCACGCGGTCCACGCGCGACGCACGCTCGCGCCGGGGCACGCCCGAAAGCGTCGCACGAAACGTGATGTAGTCCGCCGCAGGCATCTCGGGGTAGAGCGGCGTCGACTCGGGCAAGTACCCAAGGTTCGCCGTCGCGCGGACGCGATCCTCGGCGACGTCCAAACCTCGAATCGTGACGCTGCCCAGGTCCGGGCAGGCGAACCCTGTCATCATGCGGATCGTGGTGGACTTGCCCGCCCCGTTATGGCCCAGCAGGCCGACGACTTCGCCCTTGCCCAGCGAGAATGACACGCCACGCACAGCGTGAACGGGTCCGAACCACTTATGGAGATCCCGTGCTTCGATCATGGCGCGGCGGAAGGGCGGTGGCGTTTGTGGGAAACGTCCAATAAAACGACTGCCCCAAACAAACTGCGAGCGTGAGGCATCCTAGATGGTCCTGCCGACGTATTGTCGGGTAGGAAGGTGGTGGGGGCACTAAAGATTCGACTGGCGGGGGGATGTAGGTGGGGGGGTGTTGGGTGCTGTTGGCCGCGTCTTTGGCGGCCTGTCCCAATGGACAGCGTCATCGGCTGGATTCCAGCCGATACAGACTACAGATGGTTCCTACGGGCGGTTCTCTTCTCGGTTGCTTCTGGCGTTCAAGTGCATCCAAGATAAACTGCGGGCCCGGCACGAAGCCGGCGTTCGCGAGGAATCATCGACGTGCGAGCAGATCTGATCCAAGAACTGGCCAAGGATGGTTTGACGGCGCTCATGGCGGACAAACCTGAACAACCCCAGGGCGGAGCGAAGGGCGTGCAGGCGCCTGGCGTGACCGGTTCGGGGGCGGGGTCCGGTGCTGCTGGTGGCGGGATGCAGGGGGAAGTGAAACCGGAGCAATCGCATCGCCACCTCGTCGTTGACGACACGTGTACGACGAGCGGGCAGATGGGTGGGCGAGTCGGGGAACAGACAACCGAGGATCACGAAGCCGCCCTCGCGACTTTGGCCCTGACGCTCCTCTCGGCCATTGGCGAGGGCGTTGGCTTTGCGTCCCGCGACGGACAGGTGCTCTGGGCCAACGACCTGCTCGCCCGCGTGAGTTCCACGCTGCGCGAGCGGATCGCGGTGGCATGCCGGCAGTTTGAGAAGGACCATCCGCTGCCGCCCGCGAATGTGAAGGTGCCGGCGGGCTGGCTGCCGCCTCGCAGCGAAACGACGCTTGCGGAGAATGGGCGGTTTTACGAGCTTGTCCTGACGCCTGTGTCGCGCGAGACCATCGACGCCATCGGCCCTGCGGTCCGGCGCTGGGAGAAGAGCCTGATTGTGATCCTGCGCGATGAGACCGCCGCGAAGCGACTCCAGCAGCGCATCAACGCGATCGATCAGGCCGGCAGCGAACTGGTCCGTTTCGAGCGTGATCTGGTCCAGAAGCTCAACAGCGTCGAGCGGCTCAAGCTGCTCGAAGACAAGATCACCCGCTTCGCCAAGGACCTGCTGCACTTTGACCACTTCGCCGTGCGACTCCTCGACGAGCGCAGTGGCAAACTCGAACTCGTGATTGGCTACGGCCTGCCCCCCGAGTTTGACAGCTTCATGATCAAGCCCGCGTTGGAAGGGCACGGTATTTCCGGGTACGTCGCCGCGAGCGGGCGGAGCTACATCTGCGACGACACCAGCACGGATCCGCTGTATCTGCCGGGCATTGTCGATGCCAAGAGCAGTCTGACTGTGCCGCTGCGGATCCACGACAAGGTGATCGGGATCATGAACGTGGAGAGCCAGCGCCTGCGGGCCTTCACGGAAGAAGACCGCCAGCTGGGCGAGATTTTCGCGCGGTACATCGCTGTCGCCCTGCACATGCTCGACCTGCTGGTGGTCGAACGCACGACCGTGAATCAGAGCGTCTCCGGCCGCGTCGAACTCGAACTCAAAGAACCGCTCGAGGACATCGCGCACGAGGTCGAACTGCTCGAGCATGAGACCTTCAGCGACGAAGAGTCCCACAAGCATCTGGAACGCATCAAGGCCGACCTGCTCTCGATCAAGAACCGCCTGGCCCACTGCATGGCCGGCCCCGCGGGTCTGCTGGGCGTCGAGCAAGCGATGAACGTGCAGGCACAGGACCCCGCGCTGGTCGGCAAGCGCGTCCTGATCGCAGACGACGAGCGACGCATTCGCACGATCATCTCCTGCGTCCTGGAGCGTCGCGGCTGCATCGTCACCGTCTGCGACAGCGGCACTGCGGCGATGGAACTGCTGCAGAAGGTCCCGGTTGGCGCGACCGGCGCCAACGGCGGCTACGACATGATGCTCAGCGATATCCGCATGCCCGGGTTCAACGGCTACGAGTTGTTTGCCGCGGCCCGCAAGAGCATGGTCAATCTCCCCGTGATCCTCATGACCGGTTTCGGCTACGACCCGCACCACAGCATCGTGCGTGCGAGCCAAGAAGGTCTGCAGAGCGTGCTGTTCAAACCGTTCCAGGTGGAGCGGTTGATTGATGAGGTGCGCAAGGCGTTGACGAAGTGAGGGGAAGAAGAGACGGAGAGACGAAGAGACGAAGAGACGGAGTGAGGAGGTCGGGGTGTGGGGTTCGGAGCCGATTCGCTTTGGGTTGGGTCGGTTGGGGCATCGGTGGGGTAGTTTCACAATGAGCGGGCCGGGGGCCAACACTTGGGCATGAACCGAGTGCTTCTTGTCGTCGTCGGGCTTGCGTGGAGTAGCACGACCAGCTTCGCACAGTCTGCGTACTCGGAAACCGACACCAAGGCGATGGCGGAGATCCCTGCCGCCCTCGACGTCTCGACCCAACTCGCCGACCTCGTCGCTAAGCATCAGGTCCCCGCACTCGCCGCCGTGCTCATCGAAGGCGGCGTCATCCGCGTCGAAGGCGTCGCGGGCGTGCGTGCCAACGGCACCGACGCCAAAACCACGCTGGATGATCAGTGGCACCTGGGCAGTTGCACCAAGGCGATGACCGCGACGCTCGCCGCCCTCATGGTGGATCGCCAGCAACTCTCATGGGACACGCCACTCTTCGAGGTCTTTCCCAAGCTCGCCGAGACCGCGGACGCGGGCTGGGGCAAGGCGACGCTGGGGATGTTCGTCACCAACACGAGCGGCACGCCCGGCGGTCTGGATCGTGATGGCCTGTGGGATCGTTTGTGGAACACCAACGAGCCGCCCTCCGAAGCACGCCGCATGTTGATCGCGGGCGTCACGAAGTTCCCGCCCATCGCCGAGCCCGGCACGAAGTACGAGTACGCCAACGGTGGGTTTGCGATCGCTGGGGCGATGATGGAGCGCACGGCGGGGCTGCCATTCGAAGAGCTGTTGCGGCGTGAGTTGTTTGGGCCGCTGGGCATCACGAGCGCGGGGTTCGCCGCGCCGGGCGTGCCGGGCGTGACGGCCCAGCCGATGGGCCACACGAAGGAAGGCAAGGCGGTGCCGCCCACGCGAGCGGGCGACAACCCGATGGGAATCGCGCCTGCGGGTTGCGTGCACATGTCGATCCGCGATTGGGCCAAGTTTGCGATGCTGCACGCGCGGGGAGATTCGCGCAATCCCAATCGAAGGGCCGAGGTGCTCACGCCCCAGGCGTTTGATTGGCTGCACACGCCGCGATTGCAGAACTACGCGGGCGGGTGGGCCGTGACCAATCGTCCATGGGCCGATGGGCCCGACGAGGACAAGGAAGGGTTCGTGCTGACCCACGCAGGGAGCAACACGATGTGGTTCGCGGTGGTGTGGATCGCGCCCGAGCGCGACATGGCGATGCTGGCGGTCACGAACATCGCGGGCGAGGGCGGGCCAAAGGCGGCGGACGAAGCGATCCAGACGGTGATGAAGCAGTGGGGGGCGGGAAGAAGTGACGAAGTGACGAAGTGACGAAGCGGGGAGGCATGCACGCGCGGAGTGTGCTTGTTGCTCAGTTGAGTTGCTTGAGGGCGGCGAGGATATCAGGGATCGCGGCCCGCTTGGTGTAGTCTTCGTTGACGAACGCGTAGCGGATCACGCCCTGCTTGTCGATCACATACGTCGCCGTGAGCGGCAACTGGTTGGTGTTGTCGCCGTTGTACTTGGCAAGATCGAAGTGGTTCTTGTAGCGTGCGACCACATCCGCCGGCAGGGTATACGCAAGCCCGTACTGCTTCGCGGTCTGGTTGCCTTGATCCGAAAGCACGGCAAAGGCAAGGTTGTTCTTCTCCAGCGTCGTGAGCGAGTTGTCGGGCGTCTGGGGAGAGATCGCAACCAGCTGCGCCTTCATCGCCTTCATGTCGGCGAGCGATGCTTGGTAATCACTCAGTTGCTTGTTGCAGTATGGACACCAGCCGCCACGATACCACGTCAGGACAACGGGACCTTCCGCCAGTAGCGTGGTGAGCGAAACTTGTTGTCCCTTCGCATCAGGAAGCGTGAAATCGGGAGCCTTGTCGCCCACAGCCATGGGCGCTGCGGGCAGGATCGAGTCGCTCTTGGAGCTCCGCGCGGGCTTGGCCGCACGGGCGTCTTCGCCTGAGAGCTTCTTCCACTGCGAGTCCGCCTGCGCGGCTTCGGTGGCGTGGTCGAGCTTGAGCCACTTGCTGCGGGTGTTGGCCCATGTGCCGTTGTAGAAGAGAAACAGGCGGCCATCCTTCACGATGAAGGTCTTGGGATCAACCTCGACCTTCTCGCCGTCCTTCATCGCCCACGAGCACCATCCGCCGTGCGCGGGTTCGTACTTGGCGGGATCCTGGAGGAACGCATCACGATTCTCAGCGGTCGCGAAGCGATACGTGACACCTTGGTACGTCGTCGTGATGTCCTTGCTGCCTTCCTTGGGCGCACCGCCACCCTCCGGGAAGTATGCGACCGGGTCAAAGCCCTCGATCGCGAGCGGAGCTTGGTCGGCCTTGGCTTTCGGGAGGTTCCAAGACTTCACCGCACGAATCGGCGCGACTGCTTGCGCGGCGGCGGGTTCCATGGGCTGAGTCTGGGCGAATGCGAAGAGGGGCGTGGTGAGTGCGATGCCTGCGGCGAGCATCAGTGCTCGTGCGGCGAAACTGCTGGTGTGCATGGGTGATTCCTTTGGGGGTCGCCGGTTGGTTGCCCACACCACCGCACGGTTTCACCTCTCATCTCGCCTTTCGCGCGGCGGCGAGAAACCGCTCCCAATCAAACGCCGGGCCTGGATCGACCTTGTTCTGTTGAATGTGGTAATGCCCGAGCACGCCGGAGAAGGCTCGCCAGTCCTCGTCGCTCATCACGGAAGCGAGCACGTTGCCCTGCGCGTCACGCGGGGCGTCAAGCCGAATGCCTGGCAGTACGTGCGAGAGTGCCTTCGCGAGCTTTGCGAGCGCGGCGTACTGCTGTGGCGTGAAGTCGTATTGCAGGAGCGATTCCCCTTGAATCGTGCCTTGGATGAGGTGTGGTTGTGCCGGACGCGCAACGAAGTTGGGCGTGCGGATGCCCGCGTCGCCCATCCACGCTGGGATCATCACGCGCACGTCACCGGGATCGCGGGTGGAGTCGTCGGGTGCGTACCAAGTGTCGAGCCGCGCTCGTTGCGATGCGGAGTAGGCCCCGATGTTGGCGATCTCGATGCCGATGCTGCGGTCGTTGGCCTTGGTCGCGTGCCAGGCTCGCTCTTGCACATCGAGCGTCTGATAGATCGTGCCGTCAAGGTCAAGCAGGAAGTGGATCGACAGCCCACGCTCGTCATGGAGCGTCCGAAAGCACTGTCGGCTGACGCCGCTCGCGTCGTAATGCAGCACAAACTGGTCGACGTGTGTCCGGAGCAGATCGAGGGGCCACGCACCGCCTCGGACGGCTTCGCGTTCATCCTCCGAGAGCTGGACCTTGCGAAGATTGAATCGATTGGGCGATTCGATCTTGTCCTTGGTGTGCTCCCAGTCCCGCTCGTCAAACTTCGAGAACCGCCGCTCGACGCGATAGCCGTCGTAGCCCCCTTGATCGAACCACAGCACGACCGGCGTGCCGGTGTGGAACATTCGTCCACCGATCATGATCTCGTCGCCCTTGCGAGGGTGTTCGCGGCCCGCGTGCCGCCCCGCGCACGCCGGTAAGACGAGCATCAGGAGCATCAACCCAAGCCCAACCAGCCAACGCGTCGCTTTGCTCGTGATCTGCAGCATGGCTGCATTCTACTTGCTCTCATCGCCGATCGTGCCTGGGTGCATCTCTATCCTTCCGCGTGACGATCCGCAAGCAACCCACCGACTTCATCGTGCGCGAGGCCGTCAACCAGGCCTTGCTCAACCTGATGCAGCCGCGCTGGTCGTCCGAGTGTCCTTATGCCGCCTACGAACTGACCAAGACCTCGCTGACCACGCCCGCCGCGACTGGCATGCTCGCCCAGCAACTGGGCATGCGGGTTGGTGACGTCCAGTACGCGGGCCTGAAGGACAAGCACGCGATGACCACGCAGATGGTCACGGCGCACGTTCGACGCGAGAAGCAGGAGTCGCTTGGGGCTGATTCCCTGCCGCTCGAGCTGACCCACCAGGGGATGTCTGCACGCCGACTCGGCTATCTGCCCCAAGCCATCAAGGCTGGCGACATCGCACACAATCAGTTTCAGATCGATGTGCGAGATCTGTCACGCCAAGCCTGGGAAGTTCTCGATCATCGCCAGCGACTGCTGCGGCTGATCCCGTGTGCTCCGGGCAAGCGCGAGGCGGATCTGCTGCGCGCGCAACTTCCCGAGTCGGGCCTGCTGGTGCCAAACTACTTCGGCGATCAGCGATTCGCGTCCGTCCGGCGCGGACAGTTCGCGGCCAAGCACTTGATTCATGGCGACTTCGAGGCCGCACTGAAAGTCCTCATCGCGTCACCACTCCGCAAGGAGTCCGGCGCAAGCAAGACCGCTTCCCGCCTGTGCGCCCAGCACTGGGGCAACTGGCCGCAGTTGTTGTCGCTGCTGAACAAGTCCCCGGCCCGCGGCGTGGTCACCGTGCTCGCGTCGGGTGGCACATTCCGCGAAGCCTTCGAGGCCCTGCCGCATCTCGACCGTCAGATGGCCGTCGAAAGCCTGCAATCACACCTCTGGAACGCGACTGCGGCCCGAATCATCCGCCAACACTGCGCCCGCGGCTGGACCGAGGCCAGCGCGACGGGCGAGCTTGCGTTCCCATTCGCGGTCGATGTGCCCGACCGCCTGCGAGCAGCCCACGTGCCAATGGCCAGCCCCAGCCTCTCTCCCGATGGCCCCGACGCGGACCTGTGGCGCGACGCACTGCACGCCACGCTCGACGCAGAAGAACTCTCACTGGATCAACTCGCCATCCCCGGCATCCGCCGCCCCAGCTTCGATGCCTTCGACCGCCCGCTCTTCGTCGAAGCACGCCAGTGCGGCTGCTCCGCGCCAAACGGCGATCCGCGCATCGACGTCCGAATCGAGTTTCACCTCCCCAGCGGCGCATATGCGACCACCGTGCTGCGGGCGATGGGGCAGTAAGCGGATGCGAGCGAGAACGCGGCAGACCAACCTACGAAACGATGAAGCGACGACTAGAACGGAAACGTCGCAGCAATTCATCGCAGCATCGCTTCATCGCTGTATCGCTTTCATTCCCCTCACCACCCGCCACGCGTTCACCGTCCCCGCCGCGCACAGCAGCGCACCCACAAAGAACCACGCCCCCGGCACATTCGGCAAGTGATTCTCCGGATCGATAAATGCACCGTAAATCTGCGTCGCCGCCAGCGGCGCCACTACCCCCGCGATGCTCTGCAAACTCGTCAGCGCGCCCTGCACTGCCCCCTGCTCATTGGGCGGCGCGGCGGTGCTCACAAGCGCATTGGCCGCCGGTCCCCAGATCGCTCCGATCGAGCATGACGCCAACACCACAAAGATCATCCACCCCTGATACGAAAGCCCATACCCCGTGAACGCAAGCGTCGCGACGCACAACCCAAACACGACCGATCTCGCCTCGCCCAATCTGGGAATGATCTTCTTCGCCAACACCCCCTGCACAAAACCGCCCGTCAGCCCCGCGATCGCGAGTGATGCGCCCACCATGAACTCATCCCAGTGGTATCGATGCGCCGTGTACAGCGCCCAGGTGCTCTGTAGCCCAAACTGCGCCAGGTTCACCAGAAACAGCGTGATCGCCAGCCCCATCGCCACCGGATACTTCCCCAGCGCCGCCACCGCTCCGATCGGATTCGCCCGCTTCCACGAATACGCCCGCCGATGCTCCGGCTTCAGCGACTCGGGCAGCACGAAGTATCCATACAGCCAGTTGAGCAGTGACAACCCGCCCGCCACATAAAACGGCAGGTGAATGTCGATCTTCCCCAAAAACCCGCCCAGCAGCGGCCCCACCACAAACCCGATCGCGAACGCCCCGCCCATCAGCCCATACCCCGCCGCCCGCTTGTCAGGCGGCGTCACATCCGCGATGTATGCGCTGCACGCCGTGATGTTCGCCCCCGAAATCCCATTGATCGCCCTCGTGACAAACAGCCAAGGCAGCGTCGGCACCAGCGCCATCGCGAAGTAGTCAATCCCCGACCCCGCCAGCGAACACAGAATCACCGGCCGCCGCCCATACTTGTCCGACAAACTCCCCAAGATCGGCGCAAACACAAACTGCATCAACGCATACGTCGCCACCAGATATCCGTACATCGCCGACTGATGGCTTGCCGTCCCCCCCGCAAGTTGCGACACCAGCTTGGGCGCAACCGGAATCAGCAGCCCGATGCCCACAATGTCCAGAACCAGCGTAAAGAAGATGAACGACAACGCTGGCGCCCGCGCCCCGCGATGCAACGGGTCCGGATCGGACAGCCCCGGGCTCGCCGGCGAAGTCGGATTGGGCGGCGAAGAGTCCACAGTGGGGTCATGCTACGCAAAACCCGCCGGGCTCGAACCGACGCGGGGCTTGAGCCAAGCGACATCCAGTCAGCGAGGGACGAACTGCGGGGTATGGCGTATCATGGGCCTCGCATGCTCTCGCTCGCCACCGAACTCAACTCCTACCTCCCCGTCGCCCTCATCACCGTGATGGCGCTCACGTTCGGCGTCGCCAACGTCGTTCTCAGCCAGCTCTTCGGTCCCCGCCGCCAGGGCAAGATCAAGGGCCAGACCTACGAGAGCGGCATGAACCCCATCGGCACCGCCCGCAAGCGGTTCAACGTGCGGTTCTACCTGATCGCCATGGTCTTCCTCGTCTTTGACGTGGAAGTCGTCTTCCTCTACCCCTGGGCCGTCACCTTCCCCAACATCGAAGCCGGCAGCAACGAAGCCCTCACTTGGCTCATCCGCATCTTCTTCTTCCTCTTCACCACGGTCGTTGCGTACGTCTACGGCTACCGCAAGGGCGTCTTCAAGTTCGATTGATCTTCGTGGCTCGGACCCGCCTTCAAGCGGGTCCGTGAAGACCCACCAGAGACTCCCGCACGTCCCAACTCGTGCACCCCCATGCCTCCACCATCGCCTTCCGAGCCGGCGCCGCCCTCCTCGCCGCCGGTTGTATCGCCGTGCTCGCCGCCGCCGCGTCTATCACGCCCAGCACCAGCGGCATGGGCACCCACACCCAACTCGGCCTCCCCCAGTGCGGATGGGTCCTCATGTTTGGCCGCCCCTGCATGACTTGCGGCATGACCACCGCCTTCGCCCACATGGTCCGCCTCGAAGTCTGGAGCAGCGTCCGAGCCCAGCCCCTGGGCGCGCTCCTCGCCATGCTCACGCCCATCCTGATGTTCGCCGGATTGCACGCTGCCATCTGGGGCACCCGCATCGACGCCCTCGCAGCTCCGCTCCTCCGCCCGCGTTCTCTGTGGGTCGGCGCAGCGTTGCTCGTGGGAGCCTGGGTGTACAAGTTGATCGTCACGGCATGACGCAGCCAGCGCAGCTGTGGGCGCCCGAACCAAGAGCGATTCTTTGCAGTTGGGACCGCATCCCACGGCCAAGCAGTGAAGTTGCAGAGCCGCGCGTCACCGCACAGCGATATCCATGGCGTCGACGACCGAACACCCGCACCGCACAGCCCTGCAGCACGGTCATCCTCGCTTCTCAATGGAATCTGGTAATGGCGACGCGCTTCGCAACGCCAAGAAGCGCTTACGGCCCGCCCAGTTCGTCAACGGACGCATCGCGGCGTTCGTTGTACCGCTCTGGCGACTGCTTGTCCTGGGTCTTGGGCTTCTCCGCCGCTGGGTCTGCGTAGGCCGTGCGGGGCACCCCTGTGACCAGCCGCAGCTTGGTCCAGATGAGAATTGCCAGGCCACCCGTGAGCGCGCACGTGAACACCGTGTACAGCACGCGGCGCGGGTTCCACTGCATCGCGGGCTTGTCAGAAAACGGGTTGACCGGCTGATGCGGCTTCCCGAACTGCTCCGCGTCGACTGCGCCGGGAGTGGGGGAGCCGGACTTTGAATCAAAGTGCTGATCGGTCATGGCTCGCCACGCTCCAAGCAGGTCGCTGCAAACGCGACTTAGTCCAGGTTCTGCACCGTCACGCGCCCCGTGAACGCCTCGATTGAGATCCGCCAGTTCTGGTTCGATCCGCTCACTCGAATCGTCGCCGTCGCCGCAGGCTCGACGCTGCCGCCGCTGCCGCCGCGGATCGGTCCACCCAAGGCGTCGAAGATCAGGGTGTCTGTCGCCGCGAGATTGGTGGTTTCGGCAACCGTGGCGAATCCGTAGGTATCGCCGCCAATGTACCGACGTTGGATCACTCCAGTCGTTGTGTCAGGCGTCAAACCGTTGGCCTCGCACATGATGTAGCGAGTCGCTTCACCATTTGGCCGGAACACGATCGCGCGATTCTGCTGAAACGCCACAGCGTCGCTCTGCATGACAGTGATGTCCGCGACCATCATCCGCAGAGCGCCCTGAACCTTCAGCGAGCTCGCCTCAGCCATGCTCGGAATCACCATCGCCGCCGCCAGCCCCATCAGCACGACGACGATGAGCATCTCCACCAGCGTGTAGCCGCGCCGGCTTGAAACATACCGAGTTGGTCGATTGCTGCGCACGAGCCCGGGCCTCCAGACGCCCGATGATGTTCATGGACACGACACCACCACGCGATGGTCAATTACTTGGTCGGAGCAGCCACAGCCGGCGCGGCGGGAGCCGGCTTCGACTCTTCCTTGCCCGCCGGCATGGTCTTGACATTGACGTTGATCCCGCGAGCCAGCGCCGACTCAACCCGCTCGAGGCGGTCGTTGATCGAGCGAAGTTCGCTGATCATCACCTTGCGCTGCTCTGCCGCGGAGATGAGCCCCGCGCCCGAGTCATCGCCCGCGGGCCGTCCGCCCACGATCGTGACCTTGTCGCGCTGCCCTTCCTGGGCTTGGGCAGAGTCAACCATCGATATGCCCGAGCCTTTGATCAGATGCAAACCCAGCAGCACCGCGATCGCCGTCAAGGCGACATTGGTGTACCAGTTTGGGGATCGCCGAGTGGACGTGCTGTGCATGGGTGCAACTCCTGAGGACCTACATCCGGGAACATCGGATACCCCGAAGGCTCAATCAAGGGAAGTTGGCGGTTTCGGGTTGGTTATGCGAACGGACCCGACGCAATCGCCTGCAGGCGACGCTTCATGTGCGACAAGACAGGCCGATAGATCGCATTGAACTTATCAGACCAGCCGCCAGGGTTCGCGATCGCAAGCCCTTGCCCCACAAGCCCATATGCAATGCACTGACGTCCGGATCACCCCGTGATCAAGACTCTCCGGCAGTACGGCAACTCCTACCGCTCGTCATCGAAACGGTCCCGATGGAAGCCACCGCCATCACGCCGGAAACGCAACTCACTGTCACCATGACTGGCGACGCCATCGTCGTGCGACCACAGAACGTCGGCGTTGGCCGAGAACGCGTGGACGAACTCATGCAGCAGGCCGCCAAGCACTACGGCAACGCTCGCAAGAAACTCGCGGAGTGATCGGAAGGGCCATGGATCCGACGTTCTTCTCCGTGGATGACGTCCTGCGCTTCCACGAAATCTGCATCGAGCGTGATGGCGGGCTCGCAACCGGGCGAGACCTCGGGTGGCTCACGTCCGCCGTGATGATGCCGCGACCGATGTTCGCGAGTAGCTACCGACACCAAGTCCTCGCCGCAATGGCCGCCGCGTATCTGTATCACCTGTCGCGCCGCCATCCATTCCTTGACAGCAAAGACGCATTGTGCTCGCGGCGGCGGTCGCGCTGCTGTACAGCAACGGCATCGATGATGTCCCAGTTGCATTCGATCTCCGCGATATCACCCTCGCCGTCGCCTCCGGCCAACTCAGCAAGGACGAGTTCAGCGCTTGGCTTCGGACACGGCTGTCTCGTGGCGGACCGCGAGTTTGTCCTTCTCGCACCAATGAATCGTTGAAACCTGTTTTCCGCTGAAGCGTTGAACCCAGCGGAGGTATCCGTGCGAAATCCTACCGGACGTGCAGTGATCGTTGGAATCGTGGCGGGTTTCGCGACGCTCGTCGCTCTGGGCTGGCTGTTTGGTGCCATTCGCCAAGCCGACGTGTCCATCCTGGCCGCGTGCTTTGCGACAATCTCCGCAGGCTGCTTTCCATTGCTGGCATCCAAGTCCAAGCCATGCCCACGAACGATGACCAATCCCGACCGATGAACGCCGTTCCAGGCGGCATCATCCACTCCTACCAGCGCTATGACCCCAAGGAGTTTCCGTCGCCGACGGCCCCCGCGCCCGACATCGCCGGGCAGATGATGGAGCACATGCTCGCTTATGGCGATCTTCGCGAGCTCAGCGAAGAGGAGCTCGCCCGCGCCATCCGCCTCGATCCCTCCATGTTCCCGCGGCTTGGCCCGTCGCTCGCCGCCCTGCGGGCGATGCTGGAGGAACGCAAGCGCCGGATCCTGGCCACGTACGAAGTCGGTTCAACACAGCAAGACGCCTCGCGAGAATTCCGCGTAGGCGTCGAAGAGTCTCGCCCCGACATTCCCGACAAGTTTCGCAAGCAGTTCGAGAAAGCCACGCGCGAAGAGCAACTCGCCGATCTCGAAAAGCTCTGGTACGCCCAGAAGAACGACCAGAGCCCCGCCGCGCAGGCGTTGATGGGCCTCATGCAGTCGCTCGCCGCGAAGTACCAGGTCGAAGAACTCGCGAACAAGTACGCGTTCACAGGCCGCGAAGCCCTCAGCGTTGAAGACGCCCTGGCCGTCAAGGACGAACTCGAAACCATCGACAAACTGCTCGAGCAGCTCCGCGAAGCCGAGCAGAATGCTCAACTGGCCATCATCGACATGGAGGACCTCGCCCAGTTCGCCGAACTGGAGGGGCAGATGGAGCAGATGGAGTCGCTCAATCAACTCCAGCAGCAGATTCAGGACTACATCCGCCAGGAAGCCGAGCGCCAAGGCTTCGAGCGCACCCGCGAAGGCTTCCGCCTCACGCCCAACGCCCTGCGCGTCTTCCAGAAACGACTGCTCTCGGAGATATTCAACGACCTGGAAGCCGCCCGCAGCGGCCGCCACGACCCGGGCATCTCGGGCGATGGCGCGGTCGAGATCGAGAAAACCAAACCCTACGAATTCGGCGACAGCGCGGCGAACATGGACACCGTCCAAACCCTCCTGAACAGCCTCACCTCGCAAGCACGCTTCGATCAACCGAGAAGTCCCCACTCCGTCTCTCCGTCGCTTCGTCTCTCCGTCTCTGACCTGTCCATCCACCTCACCCGCAACAACCCCAAGTGCGCCACCGCCATCTGCATGGACATGTCCGGCAGCATGCGCTACGACGGCCAGTACATCAACGTCAAACGCATGGCCCTCGCCATGGACGGCCTGATCCGAAGCGAATATCCGGGCGACCACGTCAGCTTCGTCGAGATGTACAGCGTCGCGAAGATCCGTCACGCCAGCGAAGTCCCAACGATGCTCCCCAAGCTCGTGAGCATCCACTCGCCCCGCGTGCGACTCAAGGCCGACATGAGCGACCCGCGCATCAGCGAACTGCAACTGCCCCAGCACTTCACCAACATCCAGCACGCCCTGCAGTTGTCACGCCGGGTGCTGTCGGCGCAGGACACGCCCAATCGCCAGATCATCCTGATCACCGACGGCCTGCCCACCGCCCACTTCGAAGGCAAGGACATCTTCTTCCTGTACCCGCCCAATCCGCTCACCGAGAGCGCGACCATGCGCGAAGCCGAAGAATGCAACCGCGCGGGCATCACCATCAACATCTTCTTGCTGCCCAACTGGAACCAAAGCGAGGAAGACATCCGCTTCGCCCATCGCATGGCCGAACGCACCAAGGGCCGCGTCTTCTTCACCGCCGGCAAAGACCTCGATCGCTACGTCGTCTGGGACTACGTCAAGCAACGCCGCAAGATCGTGGGCTGAGCAAGAGACACGTCGTGACGAAGAGACGGAGAGACGAAGTGGTGGAGATGGTGGGCGCGGAGTGACCAAATCGGTGTCGAAATGGCCAAGGCGGGCGGCGTGCAACAATCCCCCATCGAACCGGCCCGCCCCAACGTGATCGACGATCGCCCCAGCTGGTGGTTCGCCATCGTTCCCAATCGTGGCACGCTCGCCGCCGCGATGATCTTGCTGGGCGGTTGGGTCGGCGTCCGCCTGCTCTGGCCCGATAGCAACCCAAGGTACCTCTTCATCGCTGCCATAGCGTGCCTCGTCGCCCAGTTCGTCCGCGACCTGCTCATCACCTTCCTGTATCGCTACCGCGCCACCTCGACGCACGCCACCAGCACCGTCGGCATCTTCGCCCGCAGTCGCAGCGAAATCGCCCACTCACGCGTCCAGCACGTCCGCGTCACGCAGACGTTGCTGCAACGCCTCCTCCGCTGCGGCTCCATCGAACTCTCCGCCGCCGACGGCCTGCCCGTGACATGGGCCTGGGTCGACAACCCCGAACGCCTCGCCGCGGTCCTCCAGGAGCTCATCGACCGTGTGAATTCCACCAGCGACGGCACTGACTCTTCACCGTCTCACCGTTTCACCGCCTCACCGGCTCAAGCCACTCCCTCCATGAAGACCCCCGACTTCAAAACCCTCGGCCTCGTTGGCGGCATCGGCGCCGGCAAGTCCGCAGTCGCCAGCATCCTCGCCGACATGAACTACCTCGTCCTCGACGCCGACAAGGACGCCAAAGCCGCGCTCGATCGCCCCGACGTCCGAGGCTTCCTCATCGGGTGGTGGGGGAGCCAGATCGTCGGCGCCGACGGCAAGGTCGATCGCAAAAGAGTCGGAGCGATCGTCTTTGCGAACCCCGAGGAACGCCGCAAGCTCGAAGCCCTCGTACACCCGATCGTCCGCGCGGATCGCTCGCTCCTCATCGACATCGCCCGTCGCGAAGGCCGCGCAGGCGTCGTCATAGACGCGCCCCTGCTCTTCGAAGCTGGCAGCGACGCTGATTGTGACGCCGTGCTGTTCGTCGATGCCCCGTACGAACAACGCCTGCGGCGCGTCCTGGGCCGAGGTTGGACCGCCGAGGAATTGGACCGTCGTGAAGCCGCGCAGATGCCCCTCGACGAGAAACGCAGGCGTTCGAGCGCAGTCATCAGGAACGACGCCGACCTCGCCGCCCTGCGCGAGCGCGTGCACGCGGCCCTTCGCACGCTCTGACAAGCCCAGTGATTCAATCCCGTCGCTCGCGCGTTCGCCGACCCGTTGGCTCTTTCGCCCGGCGGCTCACGTCAGTCCCGCCAGAAACTCTCCAAACCGATCCATCCCCTTGTGGATCTGCTGCTCGCTGCACGCGAAGCTGATGCGGACGTGATTCTTGCCGCAGCCGCCGAAGTCTTCACCCGGCACGAACGCGACGAGGTTTTCCTCGAGCAGCGCTTCGCACATGCTCATCGCGCTGTCGATCTTTCGCCCGCCCTTGCTGGTCTTGCCAAAGTGGGCGGACACATCCGGGAAGGCGTAGAACGCGCCGGTCGCCTTGGCGTTCTTGATGCCGGGCAGCTTGGCGAGGCGGGCGTTGATGACTTCAGCGCGAGCCGCAAAGGCCTGACGCATCGTTTCAACTTCGCTCGCGCACTGCGTGATGGCGGCCCGAATCGCCGGGTACGTGAAGCTCGTGATGTTCGTGCTCATCTGGCCCTGATAGGTCGCCATCGCTTCGGTGAACTTCTTGCCAAACGCGCCGCTGCTGCCGGTGTAGCCGATGCGCCAGCCGGTCATGCCGTAGGCCTTGGACAAGCCATTGAGCGTGATCGTCCGCTCGGCGATCTCGGGCATGCTGCCGATCGAGAAGTGTGGGATGCCGCCGTAGATGATCTTTTCGTACAGCTCATCGCTGAGGACGGTGATGTCGGGCGCGATGGTCGCCGCGGCTTCGGCGACGACGCGGCCGATTGCCTTCAACTCCTCGGGCGTGTACATCGTGCCGCAGGGGTTGCTGGGGGAGTTGAGAATCAGCAGGCGCGTGCGGGGCGTGATGGCCTTGCGGATCTGCTCGGCGCTGGCCTTGAACCCCGTGTCGACCGTGGTGGGAATTTCGATCACTTTCCCGCCGGCAAGCTGGGCGATGGGGACGTAGCTGACCCACGCGGGCACGGGGATGAGCACTTCGGGCTGGACGTAGCCCGGACCGCCCGAATTCGAATCGTCAAGTAGCACGTGGCACGCGACGAACAGGCTGTGCTTGCCGCCCGCGCTGATGGAGATGTGATCGGCGGTGCAGTTGGGGATGCCGTTTTCGTCGGTGAGTTTCTTGGCCAGCACCGCCCGCGTGTCAGGATCGCCGAACGTGGGCATGTACTTGGTCTGCCCCGCAAGCAACGCCTTGATCGCGGCGTCCTTGATCGTCTGGGGCGTGTCAAAGTCCGGCTCGCCCGCGGCGAAGGACAGGACGTCCTTCCCGGCGCGCTGCATCGCCTTGGCGCGGTTCATGAACGCGATGGTGACGGAGGGCTTGAGACTCTGAACGCGGCGGGAGACGGAAAGCATGCAAAAACATACGCAGGCGGAGCGGGGGATGACGCCGAGGGCATGCGATGCGTTCACCCCGAGGCGATGCGCGTGCGCAAACAAGGGCTAACTTTGGACGTGATCCTCGTCACCGGCGCATCTGGCTTCATCGGCTCCCGCATCCTCGCGCACCTGGCCGCCCGTCCGTCTAGCGCGGGCGGGCCTCCGGTTGTTGCCGCGATGGCCCGTCGCGACGTGCCGGGCGTGCGCACCGTGCTCGCCGATCTGCGGGACGAAGCGGCAATTCTGCACGGACTCGACGATGCGAATCCATCTATCGTGATCCACGCCGGGGCCATGCGAGATCCCGCGTCGTGCGAGCAGGCCCGCGATGAGGCGACGGCGGTGAACTTTCACGCCACTCGAGCGATCGCGAGATGGTGCGAAGCGCACGCCGCGCGTTTGATCTTCCTCTCCACCGATCTCGTCTTCGATGGTGTCCCGACCGAACATGCAGCCCGATCGTCAGGGAGGGCTTCCGCCAGTAGCACCAATGTCACTACTGCGCCAGCCACTCCACCCGACCAATCAAACCAAGCCCTCCCTGACGGTCGGGCTGCATGTGATGCCGGCGCCTGGCTCGCCGAATCCGCCCCCCGCCGCCCGATCAATCACTATGGCGTCACCAAGGCCCTTGCGGAGGATGTGGTGTGTGCGACCCCTCGCGCGACGGTCGCACGCGTTGGTCTCACGCTGGGCCATTCTCGACCGGGCGGGCCCGCGCGGAGCCCCCACGAGTTCGTCGTGCACGCGTTGCGTGCTGGCAAGCCCGCCAACCTCTTCGAGAACGAATTCCGCACGCCGATTTACGTCGAAGACGCGGCCCGCGCGATCGTGGCCCTGATCGAGCACGAAGTGCCGTGCGTGCACGTGGGCGGGCCCCAGCGCGTCAGCCGGATGGAGATGGGGGTCGCCCTCGCGCGCGCCCACGGTCTTGACGAGCGGCTCTGCATCCCATCACGCCACGACGCCCGCGCCTCCGGCATCCAGCGACCGCTCGACACGGCCATGGACACGACGTTGCTGATGCGTTTGCTTGCCAAAGCGGGCGCCGAGCCGCCGCGAGGTATGGACGCGATGGCCCAGGAACTCGCCAGCAGCGAACCGGGCCGGGGTCCGAACCGCTGATCTCCCAACGTAGTACGACGCGGGCATGGCATGCAATGGCAGGGCGGTTGCGGTTCGCGCGGGTTCGGCGGGGGTTGGTCTGTGCGGGCCGTAGCGGTTGGGAAGGGCCGGTTTTATTGGACTATCACGGACCTTGCTTTATATGGGTCCTATTCGGACCGATGAAAGAGGGGAACACCGCTCATGGGGCGGTGATTGGAGTACGGACTTCGAGCAATGCCCTGAACAAGGGGTTGTTCGAAGCCAAAGTTGGTCAGTAAAGGGCTCGCATCGGCATGATGGGAGACGTTGCACCTTCGGTCGTGACGCCAGCGCCTGGGAACGGGGCGATAGTGGCAGCACGCCCCGACGTGAAGTCAGAAAGTGGACGCGATATGCGTGGCCCGGGCGTGCGCGGCAAGGCAATCAGCGCAATCGTGCTGTTGGCTGGCGGCGTGCGGCGGCATCCGCTCGCGACGGCGCTGGGGCGGCCGCTGGTGGACTTGCCCCTCCCGAAGCACGCGACCATGCTCGCGGCGTGGAGCGAGCAGGCTGGGCTTCTGGCCCGTGCGATGGGGCAGGATGTCACGGTGCGCGCGCTGGTCAACAAGCAACTGGAACTGCCTCGGGCGGTGCCGGCGGTCGAGCGCGTGGCGGTGCGGGCGGAGTATGACGTGGGCGAGTTCCGCGGCACGGGCGGGCTGCTGCACGACGTTGCAAAGGACTATGGCGACGACGACGTGCTGCTCGTGGGCGTCGCGAATCAGGTGCTGGTGTCGCCCTTGCCTGATCTGCTCGAACTGATGCGCAGCGTCGAGGCGGACGTGGTGCTGCTCGCGGAGCCCGACGGCACGGCGAGCGGCCTGCAACTGGTGCGGTGCACGTGCCTGCGCGATATTCGCGGCAACGGCTACCTGGACTTCAAGGAACAGTGCTTGCCCAGGATCGCGAAGGAGTTTCGCGTGAAGGTCGTGCGTTCGCCCAAGCGAGCCGCGCTGGCGGTGCGAAGCCTTGAGCAGTACATCCGAACCCTTCGCGCGCTGCACTTGGGCAGCGAGCATGAAGCGGACGTCGAAGATCCCTACGCCGAGGAGTGGTCGCCGACGTTCTCGATGGTGGACGAAACCGCGAGCGTGGGCAAGGGCGCGCTGGTGCATGACTCCGTGGTGATGCGCAACGCGCGGATCGGGGCAGGGGCGGTGCTGGTGCGCTCGCTGGTATGCGAGGGCGCGGCGGTTGAGGCCGGGCGCGTCGTCTTCGACAGCGTTGTGGGCCGTTCTTCATCTTCAGGCAAGGCCGAAGGGGGCAGTCGCTGATGCGCACCGTGGGCTATTCCAAGTGGGAGGCATGGCACTTCCTCGGCGCGTTCGCGCTGGGCGCGATCGCCATCGCCGTGTGCTCGCAGGCATGGAAGGACATCTACGACATCGCTCAGATTGATGAGGAGCAGAGCCACATCTTCCTTGTGCCCGTGGTCGCCATCTGGATGGTCTGGGCCCGGCGCAAGCGTCTGCGGAATTGCCCACCCGGTGGCACGTTTGTCGGCCCCATCATCGCCGCGGTGGGGGCCGCGGCGTCGGTGATCGGGTATGACCATGCGATCCAGTCGCTCTGGCACTTGGGAGCAGTATTGCTGTTCATTGGCGCAGTGCTGACCACGCTGGGCAAGAACGTGCTCTTCCAGTTCTTGCCCGCGTTCGCTGTGCTGGCCTTCCTCGTGCCCATTCCCGGTGCGATTCGCCAGGCGATCTCGATCCCGCTCCAAACCGCGACCGCAAGTGTGACCGAAGCGATTCTCGATCTGTGCGGCGTGCCCCTGACTCGCTCGGGCAACGTGCTCAAGATCAACGGCATGGACGTCGCCGTTGCAGAAGCCTGCAACGGCATGCGCATGGTCTTCGCGCTGCTGCTGGTGGCATATGCGTTCGCGTTCAGCATCCCGCTGCGCAACACGACGCGGTTCTTCCTTTTGCTCTTCAGCCCCGCCGCCGCGCTCTTCTGCAATGTGCTGCGGCTGATTCCCACCACGCTGATTTACGGCTACATGGATCGGTCATTCGGCGATGACTTCCACGATTGGTCCGGCTGGCTGATGCTGCCGGTGGCGTTCTTCTTGCTGATGGGAGTCGTCAAGGCGCTCAAGTGGGCCCTGATTCCCGTGATGCGGTACAACCTCGCTTATCAATGAAAGGAGCACGATGCGCGGCGTTTCGATGACATTGACGTTGATCGTGCTCGCGGGGTTCTACCTGGCGACCAAGGACCAGCCCACGGCGGACAGCGCCGCGCCGCACCATGCGGAGTTGGCCAAGGTGGTCGAGCAACTTCCCGATCGATTGGTCGGCACGCAGGGCGAGTGGGTGGTGATCGATCGCCCGCCCGTACCGCCCGCGGCTCAGCAGTTGCTGCGGCCCAACGCGCTCACGGCCCGCGTGCTGCGCAACGACGTGCTGGGGGCGCAGGCGTCGTTCATCGTGGTGCAATGCCGGGATTCGCGCGACATGGCGGGGCACTATCCGCCCAATTGCTACCCGGCCCACGGCTGGAAGTGGCAGGAAGCGCCGGGTCCGTCGTCGAGCGTCCAAGTGGCGCTTCCGGGCAAGACGGTGACGGTGCCGTATCAGTTGTACCGCTTCCGCCAGCCCGGTTTTCCCCGCGAGCGGCAGATCAAGATCTTCTCGTTCTTCGCCATTCCCGGGCGCGGGCTGGTCCCGGACATCGGCTCAGTGCGCAAGGCGGCGGAGGACTATCGCGTGCGGCCCTATGGCGCGGCACAGATTCAGGTAATCGTCGACGGAAGCGTGGAAGACGCACAGGCGGTGGCGTGGTTCACCGACCTGATGGTCGCATCGGGCGAGCTTGCCCTGGCGTTGTCGCGGGATCCGTTGTTGGACAACGTGCCCAGTGGTGTTGAGTGAGAGCGTGGTGACGTATGAACCAAGGATCGCATAACTTGCCGCCCAACGATTACCAGCAACTGCCCCCGGGCGGCCCGGGCATGGGCTTGGGCATGCCCAGCCCCGACATGGGCACGCCTCACCAGCAGGTGAACGTGTTCAAGGTGCTGCACAACCTGTACCGCGGGCGGTATGTCCTCGCCGGAGCACTCGCGGCGGGCGGCCTGCTCGCGGGCGTGGTCGCGGGGTGGCTTTCGAAGAGCCCGCTGTATGAAAGCAAGGCGACGATTCTGGTGCAGCCGCTGGAGCGGCGCGTCATGGACTCGGGTGCGGACGTGAGGCCGATGTTCGAGAGCTTCGTGAACCGCGAGATCAACGTCATCCAGCAGGATCGCACGATCCGCCAGGCGATTACCAGCGACGCGTGGAAAGCGATGGGCAGGCCCGTCGGCCAGGGCAGTGAGCAGATCTTCAGGGACCAGCTCAGCGTGCGATTGCCCAGCCGCAGCACGCTCGAGGTCATCGAAGTGACGGTGAGCGACAAAGACCCGCAGGCGGCGTTCATCGGCGTGACGGAACTTTGCAAGGCGTATATGAAGGTGTCCGAGGACTCCTCGGGCGACGCGGTCTTTCGCAAGAAGGACCAGATTCGCGAGAGCAGCAAGCGTCAGTACGAGCAGAAGATCGCGGACTATCGCAATCGCGTGAAGCAACTCGCGCAGGAACTTGGGACCGATGAGCCGGGCGACCTCAATCGCTTCTTGGTCGCCAAGCGCCTCGACATCAGCACGCAGATTCAAGCCATCGACACCGCGCTGATCGCGCGGGGCTGGGCTCCGCCCACGCCCGACAAGCCCAACGGCGAAGAGAAAATCGAAGACGTGCAGAACCCCGAGCAGATGAAGAAGCCCGAGGACATGACCCTCGAGGAAATCGCGACCGTCGACTCGCCCATGGCGACGCTGCTCGCGGCGCTGCAAGAAGCTCAGAGCCGCAAGGCGATGGAACTGCAGCGCGGCATCGGCGAGAACCATCGCTTCGTCAAGCGCGTGCAGAGCGAGATCGACGCGACCATGGAACTGATGACCCAGCGCCGTGAGGAATGGCTGGGCAATCGTCCCGCCGGTCCTTCAACCATCGCTCAGGGCGCGGCGGGCATGGAAAGCACCGACGCGCTGCTGCGCCGCCGCTCCAGTCTCGAACGCCAGTTCCGCGACACGCTCGCAGAGAGCAGCGACCTTGCGGGCAAGATCCAGGAAATGGCCGCGCTCAAGCAGAACATCGCGTACGAGGAATCAAACCTCGAGCAACTGCGCCGAGTGATGGAAAATGAACGAAGGGACCAGGACCTGCAGCGCCAACTCGGCCGCATCGAAGTCCTGACCCCCGAATTCCCGCCCGTCTCGCCCACCAACGACAGCCGCATCAAGTTCGCCGCCGTCTTTGGGTTCCTAGGCGCGATGCTGCCCTTGGGCATCATCGGCGTCTACGGCCTGTTTGACCGCCGCTACCGCTACAGCGACGAAGCCATCGAAGAAGGCCCCAGCAACACCACGCTGCTGGGCATCTTGCCACGATTGCCCGCGGACCTCTCCGACGCCGAGCAGGCCACGGCGGCGGCCCACTGCGTGCACCAGATTCGCGCCCTCGTCCAGATCGGCGGCAAGCACCGCAAGGTCTACGCCGTCACCAGCAGCAACCCGGGCGACGGCAAGACCAGCATGACCCTCGCGCTGGGCCTCTCCTTTGCAAGCAGCGGCAGCCGCACGCTGCTGGTGGACTTGGACTTGATCGGTCAGGGCCTCTCGCGCGGCCTGCGCGCCCGCGAGCAGAGCAGCCTCTTCAACGTGCTCGTCGATGGCGACATGAACGCCCGCGTCCGCAAGACCCACATGGACAACCTGTGGATCCTGCCCACAGGCATCGAGGACGATCATCGCTCCGCCAACCGCCTCGCCGAGCCCCAGATCACGCGACTGATCGACGCGATGCGCGATCAGTACGACATCGTGCTGATCGATACGGGCCCTGTGCTGGGCTCGATCGAAGCGCATCTGGTGTGCGCGCAGGCCGACGGCGTGCTGCTGGTGGTCGGCGCAGGCCGAGCCCGCGGGCAGGTCAAGAACGCAGTCGACCAATTGCGCCGCGTCAACGCGCGTTTGCTGGGCTTGGTTTTCAATCTGGCGCAAGCCAAAGACTTCCGCACCAGCGCAGCCAGCCAGAGCTTCCGCAGCGTGCGGCCCGATGGCGTCACGCCCCAGCCACCCGACCCGTCGGACTTCCCGGAAATGGAGCCGCTGCCCCGCGTGGTGGCGCTGGACACGAAGCGATGAGCAAAGCGATGAACGAAGCGATGATGGTGTGATCGAGTGTGGTGAGGTCAGACAAGGATGTCATGAGCAGCGCAGCCACGAGTGTGATGGAACGAGAGCAGCCGGCAAGTCCGTCGCCGGGACAGTCCGCGCCGCCAACTGTCTGGGGCCTGGACTGGTCGGACCTGCACGCACGGTACTGGGCCGCCCGGGGCGTGCAGTTGGTCCGCGTGGGCGAACGCACGCCGCTGGTGGCGCAGGCCGAGCTGTACATGCTCCTCGACCACGACACGCTCACGCTCTTCCGCCTCGCGCCCATCCTTGATGATGTGAGCTGGCTCTCGCCCGACCTGATCATCGTGCGCGTCATGGACAGCGCCAAGCAGCCCTATTCCGAAGTGATCAACGCCGACGACGCGGGCAACTTCGAGGGTTACCAGCGCGTCTACAACGCCACGCAGGTCCGCCTCGGGCGCGTCGTGCTCACGCATGATCGCGCCCTCGCCGCCGTCTGGCAAGAAGCACTGGACGCGGCGTCGGGCTGGCAGGCGCTGCGCAAACTGACGCGTCGGCAGGATCGCTACGCGACCAAGCTGCCCGGCAGGTTGTTTGACGCGACCAACCCCGAGGACGTCGCGCGATTCGGCCACGAACTGGTGCAGAAGTGGCCTCGTCCTGACGCGACCATCCCGCGGATTCGCCAGGTGGGCGACGGCATCTGGGCCGACAAGGACGCAAGCGTCACGATCGGCCCGGGCGTGCGCGGGCCGCTCTGGATCGGCGCGGGCCGCGAGATCGCCGCGAACGCGACGGCGGTGGGACCAGCAGTACTCTGGGACCGGGCCGACCAACGCCCCAAGGAAGACGACATCGAATGGCTTGAACTGGAGAGCCTGTCAGCGCCCGCGCCCCAGGCGCTCCTCGAGAAGGCCCCGGTCGCCAAGGAACGCCCGTTCAAGCGGACCTTTGACATTTGCTTCGCTCTCTGCGCGATCGCTGCAACGTTTCCGATCTATCCGCTCGTCGCCCTCGCGATTCTGATCGAAGACGGCGCGCCCCTCTTCTTCCGCCACCGTCGCGAGACCCTGGGCGGCAAGGAATTCGGCTGCCTCAAGTTCCGTTCGATGCGAAAAGACAGCGAGCAGATCAAGGCCCGCCTGATGGCTCAGAACGAGGCCGATGGCCCGCAGTTCTTCATCAAGAACGACCCGCGCCTGACCAAGGTCGGCGCATTCATCCGCGAGTATCAGATCGACGAACTGCCCCAGCTCTTCAACATCCTCAAGGGCGACATGAGCGTCGTGGGCCCGCGCCCCAGCCCATTCAAGGAAAACCAGTTCTGCCCGCCCTGGCGCGAGGCGCGATTGTCCGTGCGACCGGGCCTCACGGGCCTGTGGCAGATCTCTCGCACCCGCGAGGAAGGCAACGACTTCCAGGAGTGGATCAAGTACGACATCCAGTACGTTGAAAAGCAGTCGTTCTGGATGGACGTGTGGATCATCTGGCGCACCATCCTGCTCGTGATCCGCCGAGCGACCAAGTCCTGAAGCCCGTCACGAAACGCGACCGTCAGGGAGCGTCGAACACCCGAGACGAACGAGTTCTTCAACCAGAGTCCCTCAGAAAGTCGGAGCAGCGACGCAACGAAGACAGCATCACGAAGTCTGGCGGGCCGCTCGCAGGTCCCCCCGTGCATGAATCGCAGTTGGTTTGACCGAGATACAGATATGAAGCTCAAGTCCAAGACGTCCCGTCGCCTCATGATCCTCGCCGCGTGCGGCCTCGCCGGCGCGGGCACAGTGGGGGGGCTGTTCCTCTTCCGCACCATGCGCAAGGAGCAGACCGCGATCGCGGCACGCGAAGAGGGCCTCCAACTCGTCAACGACGCCAAGTACATGCCCGCCTTGGGCAAGCTCGCCGGCTTCTTGGAAACCCCCAAGGGCGCGAACGATCGCGAGGCGATGCTCGCCTACGCCAAGGCCCGCGAGAACGTCGAAGAGCCCGACGGCCGCCACGTCGCCGAAGCGATCTCGGTCTATCAGAAGGCCTGGGCCCTCGACCGCAGCGATCGCAAGACGGGCCTGCACCTGCTCGACCTCTGCAACACCGCAGGGTACTTCCCCGAGGCCCGCGAAATCGCCGAGCGGCTGCGTCCCGCCGACGTGCAGCAAGTCGGTGACGAGTACTTCGAAGTCCTGCGTCAGGAAGTCAACGCTCGCATCGGTGCCAACCCCACAGACCCTCTGGTGGAGCAGATCCTGCAGCGCATGATGGAACTCCGCCCCGCGGACTTCCCAACCCAGGTCGTGTACATCGAGCATCTCCGCGAGCGCGGGCGTGGCAGCGATGCACGCCGCTTCGCCGAGAGCCTGGCGAAGACCGATTCGCCCGATCGCGCCGCCCAGGTCCGCCTGCTCGCCGCCCTCTCGCAGCGTGACATGCCGGGCAGCAACGCCGCGGAAGAGATGTTCGCCGCGCTCTGCGACCTCGTGGGCCTCGACCCTATGTCCGCCGGCCCCAAGCGCGAGGTGAAGCTCACCGCCCTCGAAACCCTGCGCTCCGCCGCGATCTTCGACAGCCTCGGCGCGTTCCAGCACACCCTCGCCGTGCTGCGCGAAGGCGTGCGGCAGACCAGCGACCCCGTCGTCCTCCGTGTGCTCGCGCGGCGAAGCTGGATGTCCGGCCGACCGGGCGACACGCTCACCTACATCCCCGAAGTCACGCTCACGCAGGGCGGCACGCCCAGCGAAGTGCTCGTCTATCGCGGTCTCGCGCTGGTGGACCTTGATCGCAAGGGCGAGGTCAAGCCCATCATCGACGCGCTCGCGCAGCGCGAGGGCGACTTCCGCGCAAAGGCCTGGGGCCCGGTGCTCACCATGCTCAGTGCCAGCAAGGAAACCACGCCCCAGGACGCCATCACGGTGCTGGACGAAGCTCTCAAGGTCGCCAAGGGCGATCCGGTCCTGCTCACCATGATGGGCGAGAACAAGCAGCGACTGGGCCGATTTGGCGAAGCCCAGGAGGCTTGGCAGCAGGCCTCCGCCTCGGGCCTGAGCACCGGTTGGACCAGGCCTTGGCTGAACCAATCCAATATGGCGATCGCGCTCAACAATCCCACCAGCGCGATCGAAGCGGCACAGGCCGCCGTGCGCATCGCACCGCGCAGCATGGCGACCTACACCGCGTTCTTCCGCTCGCAAGTCGCGCTGCTCGAGTCGGGCTTTGAGTCTCCCGAAGCCGCCCGCGATCTGCTCAGCACCGCCGATCGCATCGACGCGGAACTCGCGTTGAGCACCGAGAAAGTGGATATCAAGACGTTCCGGGAGTTGGTCCTGCCCGGACGCGTGCTGCTCACGAGCATCGTGAAGGGCAACGACGAAGCCCGAAAGCTGTACATCTCGATGCGCGAAGGCCTGGGCGGCCTCAGCAACGACACCACAGCCCAGATTTTCCAGACCAGTTTCCGGCGCGGGCTGGGCCTTGAGTCCGACGTGCTCAGCGCGTGGGAAGCCAGCGAAGGACTCACGCCCCGCGTGGGCTTGGCCAAGGCGTTCGTGATGCGGGCCAAGGGCGACGACGCCGGCGCACGCGCGATGCTCAAGGCCAAGGCCGACGCCCCGCCCGCATCGCCCGACAAGCAGCTTGACGCCTTGGCGTGGAAGCAGTCTTGGGCCCAGTACCTCAGCGCCGCGAACGATCCGGGCACAAAGGACGCGTGGGTTGCATCCGCGGACTTTGCCCCCGCCAACCTCGACGCCCAGCTCGCCGCGCTCAACGCGCCCAGCGTCGGTTCCGATCTCGCCCTGGTCACGCGCCTGATCGAACGAGCCGCACAACTCGCCAACTTCAAGGTCGAAGACATGCCGCCCCAGCTTCGCGTCGTGCGCGCGCGGGCCCTCCTCAGCGAACCCGTCACCGCCGACAACCGCAGACTCGCCACCGAAGAGCTCCGCCGCGTGCTCACGCGCCGGAGCGACTTCATCGAAGCCCAGCAGTTGCTCGTGCGGGCATTGATGTTGGACATTCCCGCGGCGGGCATCCGCCCGCAGCGCACTGAAGCGATCGCCGCGATCAACACCCTGCTGCCCAATGTTCCAGATAAGGAACGCTGGACGCTCGAACAGGCCAAGCTCTACAAGGCCGAGGGCGATCTTCGCAACGCCAGCGCGATGTTCGAACGCATCGCCGGCAGCGAGACCGCGCCCCTCGCCATGCGGCTGATGGCCGTGGACGAGATGCTGGGCATCCGCGAGTTTGACGCCGCCGCCCGCACCCTCGAATCGATCCGCCCGAAGGTGACCGGCGCCGGAGCCGCGATGGTCGGTGTCAAGCTGGGCGAGGTGTACAAGGCTCTCAAGCGCGACAAGAGCGCCCGCGACACGTTCACCGCGGTGGACCCGTCCCTGCTCGAAACCCCCGAGTTCTGCGTCGCGCTCGCAGAGGGGCTCGCGAGCTATGGCGACACGCCCGGCGCGGATAAGGCGCTCGCGCGCCTGGACGCCCTGTCGGTTCCGCGCGACCAGAAAATGATCGCGCGAGCGAGGTTCCTCGCACGAATGGGCAAGTCCGACGACGCCATCGCGATGCTCCGCGAAGCGACGAACGTGGCGAAGCAGTCGCCCGAAGCGTGGACCGGCCTGGTCGCGCTGCTCGTGGAGCTCGGCCGCATGGACGAGGCCCGCGCGGCAGTCGCGCAGGCCAAGCAGGCGCTGCCCAACGACGGTCGCGTCGCCGCCCTGGATCGCCAGTTCGCCGCCAGCACCGGCACCGGCATCTCGGCAAACATGCCCTTGGAAGACCTCGCCAAGGTGCTCGAGCAGAATCCCGAGACCAAGGCCCGGGCCGATGGCGCACGGGTGCTGGCCGCCGCAGAACGCAACGGCGACTTGACTCGCGAGCAGGGCGTTGCCGCGCTGCAGCAGCGCTTCCGCGATGATCCAGCCTTGCTCACCCTGCTCGCTCGAACCCTCAGCACCCAGAAGCCGCCCCGCCTCGATGCCGCGGCCGACGTGGTGCGCGACGCGATGGAGCGCCACCCGTCCTCGATCGAAGCCGCAGTCTTCGCGACCAACCTGTTCAGGCAGACGGGCAACTGGAGCGAAGCGATCCGCGCCGCGACGGCGTGGCAACAGATCGAACGCAGCGTGCAGGCCGACATCGTCGTCGCAGAGACGCGCCTCATCATGAACCAGCCCGAGGGCGTGGCCCAGATGCTCGAGCCGCGACTCGCGAGCGCGAAGGAAGCCATCGACCTGCCCACCAACGTCGCGGTCGTCACGTTGTACGGACGCGCCCTGATCATGTCCAACAAAGCCGATCAGGCCGCTTCCGAAGTCGCGCCCCTCCTGCAGACATCCGGAGCCCTCCGCAGCCAGTTCTGGCTCCCCGCGGCGGGCCAGATGATTGCCCCGGAGGCCAAGGCCCGCGAGTGGATCGACCGCGTCAAGCCCATGATCAACGCGGGCAGTGAAGAAGAGCAACTCGCCCTCGCGGGTGCATACGCCTCAGCGGCTGCACGCTTCAAGAGCACAAGTTCGCAGTGGATGGACGAAGCCGTCGCCGCGGTGCGGCGCGTGACAGCCCGAGCCGACGCGACCGCGCGAGCCTGGGAGGCTCAAGGCGCGATGCAGCAGTCTGCGGGCAAGCCCGAAGCCAAGGCATCGTTCCAGAAGGCTCTGGAACTCGATCCCAAGTCTGTCTTCGCCATGCGCGGATTGGCGAGCCTCACCCCTGACGCCAACGAAGCCGTCCGGCTGACCGGCCGGGTCCTGGAACTGACCGGACCGGGCGACCAGGTGTCGAGTCTCATGCATGGCCAAGCGCTCGCCGCAGTCGCACGCCAAGCCACCGAACCAACCGAGAAAACGGCCCAGTTTAACAAGGCCGCCGAGGCCTTGATCGCGGGCGGCGCGGGCTCAGGCGCAAACCTCCCTGCGGCACTCACCCTAGTTGAGGCCTTGGATGGTGCCGGCAAGATTGGCGACGCGATTCCGGTTTACGACGCGCTACTCGCGCGGTCCGACCTCCCCGCCGGGGCTCGCCCCGCGCTCCAGAACAACCTCGCCGACTCGATCGTGCGCGCCGGGCGCACAGGCGTGGACCTGGATCGCGCCCATGCACTTGCAGAACAGGCGACGACGGCGCAGCCCAACGCCGCGTTCTTTGACACCATGGGAATGGTCGAAAGGGCCCGGGGTGAACGCGCCCTCGCCCTCACGGCGTATCGCAAGGCCGTCACCATGGACGCTTCGGCGTGGGGGTCCTGGGTCTCGCTGGCGGAGCTTCTGAAGACCGGGACACCAGAGGAACAGGCAGAGGCCAAGCGGATCATCGAAACCCTCCGCAAAGCAGGGGAGGCCGTCCCGAGTGTGTTGCGTGAACGCCTCGTGGTTCTCGGACAGGAATAATGCCACATTTGGGTTAGCGAGTTCTCCCTAACGCCCCATAAAGACGCTCTTTGTGCGGTTCTGGGCCTCTACGCGCTATCTATGCGCAAGGCCTTTGTTCAATCGGGGTTGCGACATGCACTTTTGATTGACGACCCCGCGGGCGTGTGGTACTATCTGGATGTGCCGAGGTGGTGAGGAAGCCACCGCGCACAGGTTTGTCCCTTTAGGGAGGAATACACGTGAAGAAGGCTATTGGTATTTTGGCGCTGGCCCTCGCGGCTGGTGCGGCTCAGGCGGCTTCGGTGTCGGTCAATGGTGCAATCGTCACCAACGCCGGCGCGAACAACCTCGCGGCCATCGGAACTGCTGGTTCGGTGAACTTCTCTGGCTCGGGCCAGAACTCCAGCGTTTCGGGTATCGTCGCTTGGAGCAATCCCAGCGGTAACACGTTCGAACTTCGTCTGACCGGCTTCACCTTCACCGGTACCGGCTCGACGAACCAGACGATCACGATCGCGATCGTGCAGGACTACGCGTTGGATCCCAACGCGATCGCCGGCACGGCCTCGCACCAGTTCAACGGCACCGTGACCTTCAGCGGCGCGAACCAGCTGGCTCAGGGCAGCACCGTCAGCACGCACACCGCTGGTGGCGCGCCGACCGTGATCAACAACGCCTTCAACCCCCTGGCCAACTTGTCCAGCGGCGCGGGCACCACCGGCATCAACCGCGGCACGGCTTCGCTGCCCGTTGCGGTTGGCGCTGGCGTCTGGCGCATCGCGACCACGTACACCTTCACGATCAACGCGAACGGTGGCGAGGTCAGCATCTTCCTGCCCGACAGCGGCGTGGACAACACCCTCGTTGCCCTCGTTCCGTTGCCCCCGGCGGCCTTCGCTGGCCTCGGCGGTCTGGCTCTGGTCGGCGTCGGTGCGGCGATCCGTCGTCGCAACCTCGCTCGCGCCTAAGTTGCAACTTACATCATAATTCAAAGCAGCCCCGCACCTCGCGGGGCTGTTTTGTTTTCCGCTCGTGTTGCCTCACGGCCCTGAAACAGTGGAGAACTTGGGGTGTTGCGTCTCCAAACACCCTGTTTGCACAGGCTTGCGCATCTTCGACACGTAAGCGTGTGCTTGCCAGAAATCAGGCAGTTTGGCATAGCAAAACTCCCCAGATTATTCAAGAAAGCGACTGGTTTGGTTGACGATCTTGCTGCAGGCTGTATGCTCTATAAGGGTGGTAGCGGCCGCTGGTCCGAGCGGTAAGTCGAGTGGGTGTGAGTACATGAAGACAATCGCGAAGCATCTTGTTGTTGGCTCTGCGGTGCTTGCCGCCTTGGCATCTGCTTCCGTTGTTCGCGCGGCCCAGATTACCATCTCAGGCGTCCACAACGTGCCCACCTTCGGTTCCGCCGGCCCCCTGGGCGTGGGACAGGCTGGCCAGCAGACTTTCTCCTCGGGCAGTGGCAACGACTTTGTCTCGGGCACCGTCCAGTTCAGCAACGTCTGCTCGACCAACGGCCAGCAGTGCCTCGAGCTCCGCCTCAGCAACTTCGTCTTCAGCGCGAGCGGCATCGGCAATCGCCAGGTGACCGTCGATATCGTGCAGGACTTCGTTGTGGACGGCATGGTTGCCGGCATGGCCACGACTTCGCACGGCATGAACGGCTTCGTGAGCTTTGGCTCCGCCGGGCAGCTGGCCACGGGCTATCGCGACTCGATCCACGAGAGCACCCAGCTCCCGCGCATCGCCTTCAACCCCAACCAAGTCTTGTCGAGCGGCGCGGGCCAGCCGGTGATCAGCCGCGGCCAAGGCGTCACGTCGCAGGTGGCTGTGAGCGGCGTCTACCGCATGGTCGCCACGTACGTCTTCACCCTGAACGCGGCGGGCAGCGTCGTGAGCGTGCATCTGCCCGATGGCGCGGTCGATCAGGCGATGCTGGTGCTCGTCCCCCTGCCCAGTGCGGCGTGGGCGGGTCTGGGCGGCTTGGCCCTCGCGGGCGTCGCCGGAGTGGTCCGCCGGCGCCGACTGCAAGGCGTGTGACGGCTGGACAGCCAGGTGCAAACTGAATTCAGAGGAAGCGCGCCGGGCCCGTTGGCCGGCGCGTTATTCATTTGGGACCTTCCCCCCGTCCCCCCCGTCGCGGCGAAGCACGCCGCGGGTGGGCGGCGAAGGGAGTGGCGGTATGCGTGGTGCGTGGAAGCAGAGCGTGGCTGCGTTGGTGGGGGCGGTCGGTGTTGCGGGCGCGGCGGATGCAGCGGTGGTGAGCGTCACCGGCTTCGCATCGATGGGGCCGACCGGCAGCGGGGCGGTCCTCTCGCCGGGCGCGGGCGGAGCCTTTGCCACCACACTCACGCCCTTCAGCGCGAGCGCCGAGAACCTCGACATCTCGGGCATCGTGCGAGCCCGCAGCACCGTGCGAGACCTTGGCGGCGGCGTCATCGAGCAGGCGATGGACCTCGCTTGGCAGGAACTTCGCGTGGTCACGTGCGCCACGCACGAAATCAGCTTCACGATCAACCTGTCACAATCGTTCGCGATCGGGCCGCAGTTTGTGGGCAATGAAGCCAGCTTCAACAGCTTCGCGAGCTACACCAACGTGCAGTTTGGGGGCGCGGGTCAGACCGCATCATGGACGCGCACCCGCACCGACGGCGGAGCAGTGTCGGACGTGACCATCGCTCGGACGCGCACCAGCACGACCACCGGCACGACGCTCTTCGACGGCCTCTCCGGCTTCGGCACATCGCAAACCAGCCTGGCATCGCTCTACACGATGAACATGGCCCTGAGCTTCACGCTCTCGCCCAACGGCCACCTCATGACGTTCACCGACACGGGCGGACCGACGATCGCGACGCTCGTGATGGTCCCCATGACCAGCGCGGCGTGGGCCGGAGCGGTGGGGCTGGCGATGGTGGGGGCGTTCGCGGCGAAGCGCCGGCGGGGAATCGCGGGGTAGCGGGTCGCGAAGCGCAAAGCGAAAAGCGAAAAGCAGCAAAGCGAAAATCGAGCGATGCGAATCACGCGCGTTTCGCCTTGCGACGCTGCACGCACGCGGCCCGAAGGGCCGCCGGGCTGTAGCCACGGGTGAAGCGAAGCGCAACCCGTGGAGGCGAGGAGTTTCAAATCGCAGAGCCCCGGCAGGGGCGAAGGAAAGTTCCCGTTCAATCCGTGCACGCACCCGCCACTTCCGCCCTCCATCTCGATCCGCCCACTTCTCCACACTGTCGGCCACCAATCCCCGCACTCCTTCGCGCAATACGCTCCCAGATGTTCACCCTCGCCCGCGACAGTTCGGCATCGACACACGTGATCGTGTTGGTGGGCGTGCTCATCGCTCTCGTGATCGCCGGCGGCGTGGTGGTCATGCTCCTGCGCAAACGCCTGCTCGCGAAGGACGACGCCTCGGCCGACGTTGGCCTCTTCGACGCCCTCAAGCAAATGCGCGACCGCGGCGAGATGACGCAGGAGGAATACGAAGCGGCGAGGCGGAAAGTGGTGGAGAAGACCAAGGCAGCGATGAAGCAGGCACCGGCGAAGAAGGCTGCGAAGTGAGCGAGGTTCGTCGTGGGCGACACGTGCGACTACAGCCAAGCGGGATTGAACGGCAGCGTGTGCCCGGAGTGCGGGCGCGTTCATGTCCGACACCGACCGCCGCCCACGCGACCGAGGCCTGTGCTGGCGACGGTGAGCGGGATTGTGTCCGTAGCTTGCATGGCCGTCTCGATTATCGCTCTGACTGATTCGGGTCCTCTGTCCTTCCTCATGGCATTGATCGTCGGATTGCCATTCACGATCATCTTCGGTATTGCCGCGATTAGTTTCGCTCGGGGCTCGTTGTGGCCAAGGGAGTTGGTGTTGACGGCGATCGTGTTCATTTCCGTCGTTTCCGCATTGCTGATCCGGGACCTATGGGCGAACTCATAGATCAGCGCCACGAGTCTTCATCGCTGGTGGCTTGGGCCGCTTGTCGCTACGCCCTCCCCGCCAACTTCACCAACACCTCTTCCATGTTGTGTTCCAGCGCCCCACGCGTCAGCACATCATCCGCCCCCGCGTCCCGCGCCGCCTGCAAGAGGTCCTTCGCCACGTGCGGCCCCCACGCCAGCACCCGCAGCCGCCGACCCTGACCCGTAGCCTGAACAGTTGCCTGATGCGCCGCCTCATGCGCCCGCAACGCGGCGATCAGCGCCAGCCCCTCCTCGCCCTTGTCCAGATCGACCATCAGGCTCTTTGCCTCCGGGCAGTCAGCCAGCCGGGCGTGCAGCATCTCCAGCGTCCGCACGGGGCGAGCAGCCAGGCCCAGGGCCTCGGCGGTGGCCTTGATCTTGGTGGCCCAGATGAGATCGGCAGCAGCGTAGAGAATCACGCGAACTTATAGGCGCGGGCGAGCGGTGAGGGATTCGACGAAGGGGCCGCATTCGGAGCGGGCACCGGTGCCGCCCACGGGGTTACGCAGGCTGGTCAGGTTGCCGTTGGAGTCGAAGGAGGCGTGGTAGGTGACGTTGGTGGCGTGCTCGGTCTCGAAGCACAGGCCGCCCACGCCGCCCGCGCCTTGCTCGCCCCCCGATCTGCCGCTGAGGTCCAGGCCCCAGGCATAGCTGCGGATGGGTTGGTCTTCGCCGTCGATTTCCATCGCCCACCTCTGTCAAGAGGTTGCAGTTACGACCCACACTCTTGTGCATCGCTTCGAATATGCACGACTATCTTATTATGTTGCTATTGCTATCATGTAGCAAATTGCCGATGTCACTTAACGATTGTAAGCGTGACATCAAAGAACGCAGTAGCATCGCCGTCGCCGAGCTCGCACATCTGGACACGCACTTTCTGGCGTGTCGAACCGTCGCAACGAAATGTACCAGAACGACAGGTGTAGAAGCGATTGTGTGATAGACCTACGGAATAACTTCCGCTCCGAATCTGATGCACTGTCGCTCGCATATCTTGGTCTAGCATTACACGCTGCCCGTGAGCACCTAGGCCAATATGAAGGTATGTGAGTACTACTTCAGTGGGAACAATCGCTGTCTTATCGTCTGCGACAACATCGACATTGTATGTATAGCTTGCACAGCCTCCCAATAAGCCGGTGAAACAAATAATAAGACTACCGATTCCAGTTCCATTCATTTCGCACCTCCGATAATGATTTGAGCTCTTTGTCCACCGTTTCCAACATTATTTCTGGCATCTTCACGTGCGCTCTCGCCCGTGCCGCTTGAAGCGGAGTCTCCGTTTGGGTGCTTCCCTTGCTTATTGGCTCAACGAATTGTTTAAACGCGCTCTCGTTGTACTGCTTGTTTATGTCTGCGCCGGACGCAGACATGCCCCAGAAGGACGGCAGGCCATCAACTCGTTGATATCCACTCACGTGACGTGATACATTTCTATTGCGAGAGGTCGATCTTTGTCCTAGATTGCCGACAGGATCGATGGTGATGACCAGGTCGATGAGCATATTTCGATCAAACAGACCCGCACTCCACGCGGCGTTATTGACCGCATGTCCACCATAGCTGAATCCAATCAATGCCACGGTCGGATACTTACATTGTTCATCTTGAGTCTTGAGTTCATCAAACCACCGACGTAGTTCGGAATACGGTTTGGTCAATGATACTAATTTGTATCGAGTGTGATCGCCATCTACTGCGTTCAGGGCGACTTGCTCAATCGCCTGTTGCAATATATTGTCGCTGAGAGGGAGAGCGGACTGTTCTCCCGCGCCGCTTACTAGCATGACATACTTCTTTAGCCCAAGGGCATCGACACCCGCCGTTGCTGTGTTTCCGACAATTGCGTACAGACTTGGCCCATCAGTCTCACCAATCGGATCCCTACTCAACCACCTCCCCAAACTCGCGTTGTAGTACCGGTACCCGTAATAAACCAGTCCCGTCTCCGCGTCCGTGTACTTCGTGCTGAACCGGAACGGATTGGTGCCGGCGAGGGCATCGCGGGCGGTGAGGGATTCGCCGAACGGGCCGTATTCGTAGCGGGCCCCGGTGCCGCCCACGGGGTTGCGGAGGCTGGTCAGGTTACCGTTGGAGTCGAAGGAGGCGTGGTAGGTGACGTTGGTGGCGTGCTCGGTCTCGAAGCACAGGCCGCCCACGCCGCCCGCGCCTTGCTTGCCCCCCGATCTGCCGCTGAGGTCCAGGCCCCAGGCGTGGTTGCGGATGGGTTGGTCTTCGCCGTCAACTTCCATCGCCCACCTTTGCAATTGGGTTCCAGCCGTCCCACAGGTACTTGTACGTCGCATCCAGCACCCACGTTCCGCCCCCGCCGTGGTCGACGTTGGACATGAGCGGCTGGACCCCGCCGGGGCCGTCGAGGTCGCAGGCATGCGGAGCTTGGTCATGACTCGCGTGGCTTGAGGATGAAATCGACGGTGGCCGGATCGCTTCCGTTCGAATGGCTCGTCGGCTTCATTATAGGTATTGGTAGCCTGCGAGAAGAAGTTCGAACCGCCGATGGGGCATTGGGCACCTACCAGCATGACATACAAGCTAGTCGATCCAACACCGGACATGCAAGTTATTTGCATGGCGTAACCGAACACCGCGCCATTGCAAGATCATAAGAACTCGTGCCTACATTCACCCACTTGGGCTCACGATTGCTTGGCCGCCGCGATGTGGGCCAAGCTTTCGAAAGCGGAATGGGCATTTCCGTTATGCCGTGTAACATCGGATGAAATGCATCGTTTTGACGAACGGACAAAGTTGCTACTCCTTCGTCGTTGAAATATGCGGTCGAAAGGACTCGAGGAGGCACAGTATATCCGACACGATGAAGTTGCACAGACGCCTGCGGCGGCGGATTGTCGCCATTAGGCATCTTTACCTCGATTTGATAACAAGTGCGTGCACATGAAGCAAAGCAAAACATAGAATGCATCAGAACAATAATCAAAACAATTTTTTTGATAGTGCTTTTCACTTTTGCCACTTCCATTCATCTCTGCTTGTTGGCACGTCCGCAATAGACTGGGCCAAAGATTCTACTACTTGCTCTTGCACGGGAAGGTAATAATGTGCTCGACGACGATGGAATTCATCTGACTGCGTCGGAGCGTAGACGGAAAGCCTTGATTTGTTGAAGTCGTCGCCGCCAAGCAACTGATTGAAAGCTCCATTGACTCTGTGTCCCCAATACTGCCACGGCACAAGAAGACCTGTTGGCACTGAGTGATCTTGTTGATAATAGTTGATCCATTCCCCGACATTGTCGCGCCAGTTGAACGCAAAAGAGCCAGGCATTGCGAAGGGTGCTGTGTGTGGCACAGGGTCCATGGTAAAGATCAAATCGATTTGTACGTTTCTGGCACGAAGCGCATCGGTCGCCTTGCTCGCCCCCCGATCTGCCGCTGAGGTCCAGGCCCCAGGCGTAGCTGCGGATGGATTGGTCTTCGCCGTCA
>JALHOJ010000024.1 GCA_022843045.1 Phycisphaerales bacterium | reverse complement strand
CGCGATGGACATTCTCATCTGCCTCAACATCGCCCTGGGCATGGTGATTCTTCTCACCACCATCTACATGAAGGACCCGCTCGAGTTCAGCGTCTTCCCCAGCCTCCTCCTCGCCACCACCCTCTTCCGCCTCGTTCTCAACGTCGCCAGCACCCGCCTCATCCTGACCGCCGACGCCGCCACCCCCGAAGAAGCCGCCGCCGTCGCTGGCAACGTCATCATGGCCTTCGGAGACTTCGTCGCCGGCGACAGCCTCTTCGTCGGCGTCGTCATCTTTCTCATCCTCGTGATCGTCCAGTTCATGGTCATCACCAAAGGCGCAACCCGCATCTCCGAAGTCGCCGCCCGCTTCACCTTGGACGCGATGCCCGGCAAGCAGATGGCCATCGACAGCGACCTCAACGCCGGCACCATCGACGAAGGCGAAGCCCGCCGCCGACGCGAAAAAATCTCCCAGGAAGCCGACTTCTACGGAGCCATGGACGGCGCATCCAAGTTCGTCCGAGGCGACGCCATCGCCGGCCTCATCATCACCGCCATCAACGTCCTGGGTGGCTTTGCCGTCGGCATCCTGATGCGAGGCTGGGAAGCCGGCCAAACCGCCGAGGTCTTCACCAAACTCACCATCGGCGACGGCCTTACCAGCCAGATCCCCGCCTTCGTCATCTCCATCGCCAGCGCGCTGATCGTGACCCGCTCCGGCAGCAAAGAACAACTCGGTACCGAACTCACTGATCAGGTCGCCAGCCAGCCCAAGGGCCTGATGATCACCGCAGGCTTCCTGCTGCTGCTCGCCTTCACGCCGCTGCCCAGCATCCCGCTCCTGCTCATCGCCAGCGCGCTCGCGGGCTTCTCCTTTATGATGTGGCGAGGCACGAGGAAAGCCGAAGCCGCCCAGCAGCAAGCCGTCGTCTCCGCCGCCGCGCCCAAGGCCGAGCCCCCGCCCATCGAAAACCTGCTCAAGGTCGACACGCTCGAACTCGAAGTCGGCTACGCCCTCGTCCAACTCGTCGACACCCACCAGGGCGGCGACCTGCTCGACCGCATCTCCAGCATCCGCCGCCAACTCGCCGTGGAAATGGGCCTGGTCATGCCCCCCGTCCGCATTCGCGACAACATGCAGCTCCCCAGCGGCGAGTACCGCATCAAGATTCGCAACAACCCCGTCAGCACCGGCCTCGTGCGCGTCGGCAAGATGCTCGCGATGGACTCAGGCCTGGTCAGCGGACCCATCGAAGGCGAACGCGTCAAGGAACCCGCCTTCGGCCTCGACGCCTGGTGGATCGATCCGGCCCTCAAGCCCCGCGCCGAAATCCTCAACTACACCGTCGTCGATCCCACCAGCGTGATCGGGACCCACATCACCGAAATCGTCAGAAAGCACGCAGACGAACTGCTCACCCGCGAGGAAGTCAACAACCTCCTGGAGCAACTCAAGCAGAAGTCCCCCAAGATCGTCGAAGACACGATCCCCTCCATCCTCAAGCCCACCGAACTGCAGAAGGTCCTCCAGGCCCTGCTGCGCGAGCGCGTCCCGATCCGCGACCTCGAAACCATCCTCGAAACCATCGCCGAGTGGGCTCCCAAGACCAAGGACCTGGAAGTGCTGACCGAATACGTGCGCAACAGCCTCCGCCGCACCATCTGCAACCTGGTCGCCCAGCCCGACCCGACCAATCCAACCGCAGCCAAGAGGCTTACCTGCGTCACGCTCGACCCCAGCCTCGAGGACCTCATCAACTCCTACGTCGATCGCGGCCCCGCCGGCACCAGCGTCCACATGCCCAGCCGCCTCGCCGCCAACGTCGCCGCCCAGATCGTGCAAGCCTTGGAAGGCGTCACCGCCCGAGGCCTGCCCCCCGTCGTGATCGCCTCCCCGCAGGTGCGAGCCATCGTCCGCCAAATCGTGGACCCACACCTCCCCGGCATCACCGTGCTGGGCTACAACGAAGTCGTCCAAGGCGTTGACGTCGAATCCCTCGCGCTGGTCATGCCGCCTCAAGGTGCGGACAAACTGCAAGCGGCGTGAGTCCTACGCGCCCATCAACGCGATCATCGACGCAAGCATGAAGAGCGCGAGCACCACAGCCAGGATCACCTTGTCGCGTGTGGAGGTGTCGGGCGGGTTGTGCACGCGATAGCGGCCTGCGCGCGAGGGGCCCGGAATCATCTCCAGCCCCGCGCGGGCTTCGTCGGTGCGCACCAGTTCGCGCACGTGGCCGGATGCCTCGCCGCCATAATGAGTCGCTTTGTGGTCGCCTTTGTGCGGCTGCAACGCGGCGAGCACTTCGCCACGCCTTGCCGCATCTTGCACCAGCGCGATGATCAGGTTGGCGTCAAAGGGGCGGAAGCCCATGTCGTGGCTGAGGGCAATCAACTGTTCCCGTCGCTGGGGACGCAGGATCGCGGCTCGTCCGCCCTCAAGACACTCCTGCACCTTGGTCGCGAAGATCACGCGGGCGTCGTCGCTCGAGAGCTGCGAAGCCGTCGCGGCGGAGCGGACATTCTCGCGAATCGCCCGCTCGCGAGCCACCGCCCCCCAGCCGCGCGCCGTCGCTTCGGCGTGTTCGAAACTGCCGGCGTCGTGCGTCTCCTCGCCCTGCTCCGTCGGTCGGTTTGCATCGTCCCCCACCAGCCGCAGGAACCCCTCGGCCCGGTTGGGGCGACTGGCTGGCTTTGGGTCGGGGCGAGGTGCGTCCTTGGCGCGAACTTCTCGCTCCGCGGCGGAGAACAAGTATGGATCTTGGCGATTCGGAGGCACGCTACCAGCAATCTACACCATGGGCGGGCGCTTTCCAGCAAAGTGGGGCACGCTCCGCGTGCTTTCCGGCGTTCCGGGCCGGTATTGTTCGGTTTGGAAGGGTCACGGTTCTGATATCTTGTCGCACGATCTTGAGGGGCGTGTGGCCGATTCATGCTGAGACCCGATATCTCGCTCGGCACGCCCAGTTGTGCCGGGCGTGCGGATGCGAGCGGGCGGGTTTCGGAAGGGTCGCTCGACTTCCGAGAACGGTTACAGCCAATGATCGAGTCTGGGCGATGCTTGTGGGCACAGCCAGCTGGACGCATGAACTCTGTGGACGTGGCCAAACCGACACTCGATGCCGACCGGGACCCGGTCGGGTCGCAGCGTGGGCTGGCGACATCGGACACAACGCCCGATGGCACCTGGGGCGTGCTGAGCCTGCCCGCGGGTGGTGGCGGGCGGCTGGGCGAAGTCGCACGCGGTCTGTCCAAGGCTGGCAAACTGCCCGGGTATCGCGCCGGGTCGGGGTCAACGGGCGACCTTTTCAGTTTCCACGGGTTTGGCGAGCCCTGGGACTATGAAGTGCGGGCGGTGGCAGCCGGCGACCAGCGAGTGGAGTTTCGTCCGCAGATCATCCGCAAGGCTCCGCTCATATTCGCGATCATCTGCATCCTGTCGATCTGGCCGGGTGCGTGGCTCACCGATTCGATGCTCAAGGCGTACTTCAGCGGGTACTCGTGGAACACGTACCTGTGGTACTTGCCGCTCACCATCCTGCCCATCCCGCCTCTGGCGTGGCGGATGTGGACGCGGTCGAAGGCGGCGGCACGCGAACATGCGCGGGACAAGATCGCGATGCTGCGCGATGCGATAGGCTGAAGCTGATCCACGTTGCACGCCGAGCGGGCGGCTTTACGAACGCCCGCGTCCACACCGTCATTCGCCTGCGGTTTCGGGCACGGGCGGTGAGATCGTCTTTTCGCTGATCGTGTCATAGCAACTGGCGAGCAAGCCCACCAGCGGGAACTGGGCGTGCCCCGTCCACGGGCTCTGGCCCAGGCGGCGCAGCAACGCGTTGGACACTTCCGGCTTGCTGATTGAAAGGTCCAGGTCCTTGGCGGAGGGACCCACTTCCCAGAAGTTCGTGAGTGACTGGGCCAAAGGCGTGTTGGGCACTTCCGACGCGCCCGCGACGCGCTGCTGATAGATGGGCGTCACGCCCAGAGCCGCGCCCACGACGGCCCTGCGTTGGCGCAGTCGCTCAAGCAGGTCCTGAGGATCGAGGCCTCGAAGCGTGAAAATCAGGAACGGATCTTCGGTGAGGCGCGAGGCGAGCAGGTATCCGGCGCACACCGCGTGCTTGCACCAGGGAGCGTTCGCCGTCGAGCCTTCACGCTCCCGTTGGACTGCGGCGAGGGCCTGGGCGTGCCCACAGTCGCACTTGAACGACACGTCCGAAGTCTGCATCGGCACCAGGCGCAGCGACAGGGGCGAGAAGACGTCCTCGATGTTCGCGGGCAATTCGCCTGAGAGCAGTTTGGCGGCGTAGATCGCGCCTTCGCTCATGGCGGAGACGGCTTTGTCCCATTGCTCGGGAGAGAAGCTGGGAATCTGCAGCGTCGTGGTGTATGGGCGGAAGGCTCGACCCTGGATCACTGCCTCGACCTTGCCGGTCGCGAAGCTGAATCGCTTGGTCTGGCCTTCGCGGGCGTACTCCTGACCTTCCAGCAGCGTGTGTCCGTCGGCGGCTTGTTCCATGAGGCGCAGCCAGCGTTGGGCCGTCCAGGAACTGGTGGCGTTGGGATCGCCCACGGGTACGCGCACGCCGCCTCGCACCTTGCGCGGGTTGACCGCGACGGGCGCGGGGCGAGACTCCTGGCGCGGGCGCATGGGCGTGTAGCGCGGCGGCGGGGGAGCCATCGGGGGCGTGTGCTTCTGGCGCCCGGTGCCGTCGCGGGGCGGTTGGGAAGGCTGGTTGGGTGGTGTGGCGTCGGCCAAGCGCGCATTCTATTCAGAAGGCCGCGCTTTCGCGCGGCCTTCGGGAAGATTCATCAGAATCCTGTCTGGAGAGACTATCCGACATCCCGCGATCAGTTTGCGGTTTCGAGGGGTGGCGTGAACTCGACCAAGGCGCGATTGCCCACGGCGTAGTAGCGGATTTGGACGCCCTTGCTCACGCGGAAGATCAATGTCATTTCCGCTTCAGGGCGACTGCGGCTCATGGTGCCGTATTGATCGATTTCGTTGAGCGTGGTCATGGGCGCGTCGGGCGTGTATCGCACCTTCTGCACGGTGGCATCGCTGTAGACCAGGCCGACGGGCACGTATCGATTGCCGTTGGCGTCGATCAGGGTGACGGACTCGGTGCGGGGCGCGCTTTGGACTCGTGGGTTCAGGAACGTGTAGGGCGTCTGACCGCCGACGGGAATCTGCACGAGTTGGACGTCCTGATCCACGATGAAGTTCATGATCCGCAGCTTGCGATCGACACTGGCCATCTGCGGGACCTGCTTCTTCTCGAACGTGTGTTCGCCGCGGACGAACTTGTTATCCTTGTCAACCTCGATTGATCCCTGCATGCCAAGCTGGATAATGAAGCCGATACCGGTGCCGGTCCGCACGCCCTCGGGCATCGAAGAGTTTTCGGCGGGCGCGACGGGAGTCGCCGTCGAAACATCCAGTTGAATGGTGGTCGGTCCGGTGCTCGGAGCGCCGGTGAAGTCTCCGCTTTGCATGCGCTGCCCAAGGGTCGCGATCACCATGTCGCGCTGTGGCGCTGTGGCCAAGGTCGCGAGCGTGCGGACGCCATCCATGGGGCTGCGGATGCCACGGACGTAGAGGGCAAGGGGCTTGAAGCCCGGCTCCATCACGAACTCGAACATCATGACCGCGGTTGCGCCGCCGCCCACGCTGGAGATGAACACGTTGCGACCGTCGAAGCGCCAGCGACCGAAGACTGGCATATCGCCGTCGGCCTGACTCGAGACGGCGATGGGGTAGATCGTGCGGCGATCGCCCGCATCATTTTCAACGACCATGCGGACCTGCGCGTTGCCCAGCACAATCTTGCCGCTGGATTCGCCGGCGGTGGCGTTGAACTGGACGACCACGCCTTCGATCGTGGAAGCGGGGTCATACGGCTTTCCATCGACCGTTTCAACGGTTTGGGCCGCCGGATTGAGCATGTCCTTGAGCAAGTCCTGGAGGCGGGTGGTGCCCCCGCCGATCTTGAACGTGCCCATCACCTGGAAGTCGGCGGCCTTGAGCGTGTTGCGGGCTTTCTCCTCGAAGCTCTGACGGTTGGCGTAGCCGGCTTCGTGGAAGTCAGGGTGCCAGCGGGCCAGCGAGGTGTCGCTGGCGAGAGTGCGTTCAGAAAGGTGGCCGTAGAGACCGGCGACGATCGCGTCAACGGGCAACCACAGCTTTTCCTGACGCGTGATGCTGCCGTTGGTGGACTGCTGCACCGGATCGATCTTGACCGGCCCGGGCACGAACCGGAAGTAGCTCACCGACAAGGCGAAGATACCCGTGGTGATCAAGGCCGAGATCAACCCGCAAATACCCGCCCCGGCGTAGTTGACGGGCGTCGAAACGTTGATGTTCTTGGACAGGACCTGATCCAGCACCAGACGCAGGATCGCCAGGGACACCGCGAAGGGCAGGGCCAGCGCCAAGCCCCACGCCACGCCTTGCAACGCGCTGAGAAACCCTCGCGACGGAGCCGCGTCCACGAGCGCGTGCCCGATGGTCTCCCAGAAGCCAAACGCGATCGCCCCGGCGGCGATCACGCAGACCATGTTGATGAGCCCGCTGTAAAACCCGCGGTTGCCCCACACAAAGGCGAGGAGCAGGAGCATGAGGATCGTGACGGCGCTGAAGATCATGGGATGCTCTTGGGGGAGTGACGAAGAGACGGAGTAACGAAGACACGGAGTGGAAGACGTGGCACGGACCTGTCTTCAGGTTCGTGTGAATTAGCTTACTTCTTGGCGACGGCCGCGGGCGCGGGGGCGGCAGCCGGAGCCGCGGCAGGTGCTGGGGCGGGTGCCGCCTGCTCGGTCGTGACGCGGATCACCTCTTCGACGCTGGTGATGCCGTCCACGGCCTTGCGGAGCGCGGCTTGCTGGAGGGTCGGAACCTTGCGCTTGCGGAGTTCGAGCTTGAGGCCGTTCCAGTCGCCCGCCTTGATGAGCGAGCGGTCGCCGTCGGTCAAGGTGACGACTTCGAAGGCGCCTTCCTGGCCGAAGTAGCCGCCGCCGTCGCAGGCGGGGCAGGTCTGGACCTTGTCCTTCACCATGACCTGGCCGCCCTTCTTGAAGAGCTGCTTGACGCCACCCTCGGGCAGGCCCAGCTTCTTGAGCATGTCGGGAGTGGGGGCGTAGCCGGCCTTGCAGTTGTTGCAGAGCTTGCGGAGGAGCTTCTGGCTGATGACGCCCCGAAGGCCCTTGGCGGCGAGTTCGGGATCGCCCACCAGCTTGACCCAGCCCTGCAGAGCCTGCTGTGCGTTGTCAGCCTTGACGCAGACGTAAATCCGGCAGCGATCAAAGTCGGCTTTGGCGGCTTCCTTGGCGGTGTTGGCATCGGGCAACTCCGCCACGCCCAGCACGTCCGGATCGCGACGCAGCAGCGAGCGGACGGTCGTGCCATACTCGGGCCCCTCGGCGTACTGATCGAACTTGTTCTGCTTCACGCCCTCGAGCGTGGCCTGCGGGTCCATCTCGATCGTCTGCACATTGCTCGTGTAGGCGTCGTGCATGCGAATGACCGTGTAGAACGTCGTGGTGCGCCCGCCATCTGCCGGCGCGGCCACCAGCACGAGCCCGCCGGTGTTGGTCACAAGGGCTTCGATTTCGGCCTTCTGCGCGTCGAGCAAGCCCATTTCGCCAATGCCGCGAACCACGGCCTTGTCCGGATCGATCATGAGCATGAGCCGCATGCCGGCCTGGACTCCCTGGCTGGTGACGCGGAGCTTGCGCTTGAGTTCGTCCTTTTCGAAGGTGACTTCGGCCTGGAGCTTCTTGCGGCGCTCGGCGAGGTCGAGCTTGGCAGCGCCTTTCCAGAAGTCCATGATCTTGAGGGCGTCGGGGCCCGGGATCGCGTCGCCCTGGCTGGGGATGCCGTCGACAAGGAACTGGGGGCGATAGGTGTTGTCCTTGCCCGTGGGTACCAACTCGACCTGTGTCGCCCGGCTGATGAGCATCTTCTGTAGCAAAGCCTCGGCCGCCACCCGCACCGGAAACTCGGGCGAGTCCGCCAGCGGAACCGGCACCAGGCTCTTGTCGGGGCTCTTGATGGCGTATTCGACTTTGCCAGCCAGGGCCGCCGCGGCCTTCTTGGACTTCTTGGCCTTGCTGTCTTCGCTGGGCTTGGTGATCGACTCGATGAAGTTGATGCGGAACTTCTCAGGCGTGCGTTCGTCCTTGTTGTGGACGCTGATGAAGATCAGGATGTCCGCCAGCAGGATGACCGTCAGCACCGCCAAGGCGACGATGAACGCCACCATGCCCTTCATCGGCAGCAGCACCGCGAGCAGGATCGCGCCCAGGGCCACGAACAGGTGCACCGTGTTGAACTTTTCGCGGGGGAGGTTGAAGCGTGCCGCGTGCTTGTCGAGGATGCTCGACACGTACCAGCCCCAGCCTGCGAAGGGCAGGATCAGCACCAGCATCTTCCACCAGCCCACCAGCGTGAGCGAGTCGCCCTGCTGGAGCGCGAGGGTGAGCGAGGGAGTCGAACCAATCAGACCGGCGGTGCTCTCAAACATGGTGTGCACTGGCGGGGCCTTTCCCAATTCCTAAAGCCATGTTCCTGCCAGAACCTGGCAACCAACCCGGCGGCCACGAGTTCCCCGCCGCGCGAAACAAACCGGCGCGAGGGGGCAATTCGGACCACCATCTGATACCCATTCCACCCCCGGGCGGTTCCCGGGGATACGAAATGACGCGAAGGGGAGGAGGGTAGGAGCAAATTCGGGCGAGGGAAGTGCTCAATGACTGGTTGGGATTGAAACCTGCGGAGCGTCACCGGGGCATGCGCTGCGGACCACTCAACTGGAAGATTGCTCGCTTCGACCCTATCCTTCCCTATCGGAGTCCATCGACACGGACGGCTGGCCAGCTATGGCCAACCCGAGGGTCGGTGATGGGCGAATGTCCCCGAATGGCCGCTGGCACTTGCCAGTCTGGTCGTGCGGCAGGGGATTCGTCCTCGCTCCTGTCGGAGGTTGGTGGTTCCGTTTGGAACGCCCACCCGTCCGACTCGTGCCGCGGCTTGCCTCCTTCTCCTATGCCCTTGTGGCGCGGGAACAGGATCAACCGCGAGGTTGGTCCAGTGTCCCAGGGTCGTCCTATGCGCGGTGCGTCAAGCACCAAGCCATGCGACCCCCAGCAAGGAGAAAGGCGTTCACCCCGAGGTTGGCCCCAGGTTTTGGTTGAAGGCACGCGGCCCTGAAGTTCGAAAAAGTCGCACAAAAGAGCGCATTCACAGGGCGATGGTGTAATGGTAGCACAGCAGATTTTGGTTCTGTTTGTCTAGGTTCGAATCCTAGTCGCCCTGCTTTTCTGCTCGTTCGCGCCGCCTGCCCTCCAAAGTGCTTTGCAACTCGCCCTCCCCTCGCCCCCTCGCGTGGACGCCCAAGGCGTCGATGGCAGATCTCAAGCTCAACCCAGGCAGCACCACCGCGATCATCCTCGCCGCGGGCAAGGGCACGCGCATGCGGAGCGACCTGCCCAAGGTCGTGTTCCCGATTGGTGATCGCCCGATGGTCTGCGCCGTGGTCGACGCGTGCCTCGCAGCGGGCTGCACCCGGATCGTCGCCATCGTCGGGCACAGGCAGGAACTGGTGCGCGATGCTCTGAAGGATTACGCGGCCAAGGGCCAAGTCGAATTCGCCGTGCAGGACCAGCAACTGGGCACGGGCCACGCCGTGACGTGTGCTGCGCCGTTGTTCGCGAACGACGCCTCACAGAGCGGCAACAAGGTCTTCGTCCTCTGCGGCGATGGCCCCTTGATCCGTCCGAGCACGCTCCGAGCCGTCGCCGATCGGCACGTGAGCAGCAACGCGAGCGCGACCCTTGCCACGAGCGTCATTCCTGATCCCAACGGCTACGGCAGAGTCTACCGCGACGCCAGCGGCAAGTTCGTCGCCATCGTCGAGCAGAAGAACTGCACGCCAGAGCAACTCAAGATCCGCGAAGTGAACCCCAGCTACTACTGCTTTGATGCGGCCGCTCTGTTCGGAGCCTTGCCCAAGGTCACGCGCAACGCCCTGACCAACGAGTACTACCTGACCGACGTTCCCGCGCTGCTGATGGCCGAAGGGCGACGCGTCGAGGTGCTCGATGCGGTGCCGCCCGAGGACGTACTCAGCATTAACACGCCGGAGGACCTGGCGATGGTGGATGCGGTGTATCGGAAGCGAGTGACGAAGTAGGCAAGAGACGGAGAGACGAAGAGACGGAGTGGAGAAGAGACGAAGTGGTGGGGGAAGAGTGATGAAGTCGTTCGAGTGAAGCAGGCTCACAGGCACACAACCGCGTTCATTTTCGCTTTTCGCTTTTCGTTTTTTCGCTTTGAGAGGATCGCATGGCAAACGGCTCCCTGTATACCGGCCTCAAAGTCTTCGCGGGACGCAACTCCATCGAGCTCGCCAAGCGTGTCTGCACGCACATGGGCATCGAGCTGGGCATGGCCCGGACGATTCCGTTTCCGGATGGCGAACTGATCGTGAAGCTCGACGAGGACGTCCGCGGGCGCGACTGCTATGTCGTCATCAGCACGGGCGAGCCCGTCAACGACAACATCATGGAGCTGCTGATCTTCATCGACTGCCTGCGCCGCGCGAGCGCTGGTCGCGTGAGCATCGTGATTCCATACTTTGGCTATGGCCGCCAGGACCGCAAGGACGAAGGCCGCGTGCCCATCACCGCCAAGCTGGTCGCCAACATCATGACCAGCGCGGGGGCGGATCGCGTGCTCGCCATCGACCTGCACGCCGCTCAGATTCAGGGCTTTTTCGACCTGCCTGTGGACCACCTCTCCGCGACGCCCGTCTTCGTCGAGTACTTCCAGAAACACAAGGCCGAGATGCCCAACCTCTGCCTAGTCAGCCCTGATGTGGGCAACGTCAAGGTCGCCGAGAGCATGGCCAACCTGCTGGGAGGCGATTTGGCCATCATCAACAAGCGCCGCACCTCGGGCAGCCTCGTGAGCATGGGCCACATCATCGGCGACGTCGAGGGCAAGACCGTCCTGATGTTTGACGACATGATCTCGACCGCGGGCACGATCTGCGAGGCCGCCAAGCTGGTGAAGGAAAAGGGCGCCCGCGAAGTGATCGCCGCCGCGACGCATGGCTTGTTCGTCGGCAGCGCGGTGGATCGGGTGATGAACAGCCCCATCAGCAGGATCATCGTGACCGACACCGTGCCGCTGCTGCCCCGGACCAAGCCGCTCGAGAACCGGATCGTCCAGCTCTCGGTCGGCCAGCTTGTGGGCGAAGCCATCGTCCGCATCCACAACAACCAGAGCGTGAGCGCTCTGTTCAACAAGACGGCGGGGGTGAAGAGATAGAGACGGACAGACGGAGTAAAGAAGTAACGAAGTCGAGTTGGACTCGGCTTCTCACCAAGAGCACGGAAGTACATCATTTTCGCTTTGTAGATTTTCGGTTTTTGCTTTGTTTAGGAGTTTCGTATGCACGAGAAAGCCCCCCTTCTGACCGCCAAGCACCGCGACCGCCTCGGTTCGCGGTATTCCCGCCGGTATCGCGACAAGGGCGAACTGCCCGCCGTCGTGTACGGCCGCGGGAAGGACCCCGTCTCCATCCTGCTGAACGCTGAAGAAGCGATCAAGCACATCACCAAGGGCGAGAAGGTCTTCCGCCTGGACTTCCCCGGACACAAGGACATCGACGAGGGCCAGATGGTGCTCGTCCGCGACCTGCAGTTTGACTTCCTGGGCACCAACATCGTCCACGTCGACATGACCCGCGTGTCGCTGACCGACCGCGTGCGCACGAAGGTCGCCATCCACCTGCTGGGCGAGGCCAAGGGCCTCAAGCAGGCGGGCGCGATTCTCATGCACCCCAACGCGACTCTCGAAGTCGAGTGTCCCGTGAGCGAAATCCCTGAGTTCGTCGAAATCCGCATCGACGACCTCGACGTCGGCCACGGCATCACTGCTCAGGACGTGCAGTGGCCCACCGCCAACTTCAAGCTCATGACCGACAAGCACGCCATGGTGGCCCAGATCGTGATCCAGGTCGAAGAGAAGGTCGCCGAAGCCGCGACCGTCGACGCGAGCGCTGGTCCCGAAGTGCTCACCGCCAAGAAGCCCGCCGAAGGCGAAGCCGCGGCTGGCGGCAAGGCCCCGGCCGCTGGCGCCAAGCCCGCAGCCGGCGCCAAGCCTGCTGCCGGCGGCGCAGCCAAGCCCGCGGCGGGAGGGGCGGCGAAGAAGTGAACACAGGCATTGGGCATCGGGCACTAGGCACTGGCAAAGGCATGCGTCATCACAGGCGCATGTCGATTGCCAAGCCTTCCCTAATGCCTAGTGCCGAGCCCCTAGTGCCTATTCCCATGAAACTCATCGTCGGCCTTGGCAATCCCGGTTCGCAATACGACAAGACGCGTCACAACGCGGGCTTTGCGGTTGTTGACCGGTTGGTGGCCAAGTTCGGCGGCGGACAAGTCGCCAAGGCGCGTTTCCAAGCCGTGACGGTCGAAGCGACCATCGCGGGCGAGAAGACACTCCTGATGAAGCCCACCACCTACATGAATCGCAGCGGCCAGAGCGTCGCCGAGGCCCTGCGGTTCTTCAAGGCGGAGGCTGCAACCGACCTGCTCGTCATCACCGACGAGGTGTACCTCCCCACGGGCGTCATCCGCATGAAGCCCGGGGGCGGCACCGCAGGGCACAACGGTCTGGCCAACATCCAGCAACTGCTGGGGACGGACCAGTACCCGCGGCTCCGCGTGGGCGTGGGTTTGTTGCCAAGCGGCGGCAAGCCCTCGTTCATGGATCAGGCCGACTTCGTGCTGGGTCGCTTCAGCGACGAAGAACAAACCCTGCTGGAGCAGGCCCTCAAGAAGAGCACGGAAGCGTGTGAACTGTTCGTATCCAAAGGCCCGGCCCACGCGATGAACTTCGCCAACGCCGGGGAGAAGCCAGAAAAGAAGCCAGAAAGCAAACTCAAGAGCGAAGGCCCAAAGGCCTTGAACGCAGAGGAAAACAGAGAGAAGAAGGAGAAAGACAGAGAATCGCGAGGTTGAGTTGGCGTTGTGGTGTCCGCACACCACTCTCCTTTCTCTCCTCTCTTTTCTCCTTCCTTTCCACCGTCTTCCTCTGCGTTCAAAAGCCCAACGCCCCAACTCATCAAGGAATCCCCCATGTCCACCAAGCGTCTGTACAACTACGAAATCATGTTCCTCATCGGCCAGAACCAGACCGGCGATTTGAACGCCATCATCGACCACATCAAGGACATCGTCGTCACCCGCGGCCATGGCGAAATCCTCGCCATGAAGAAGTGGGACGAGCGGCGCCTTGCCTACGAAGTCGGCGGCCAGAAGCGCGGCCTCTACATCCTCTGCTACGCCCGCTGCCCCGGTTCTGACATGTCGCACATCGAGCGCGATTGCAACCTGTCGGAAAAGATCCTCCGCACCCTCATCATCCGCATCGACCACCTGACGACCGAGGACCTCAAGGCCCTCGACGCCACGGCGGACCTCCATGCCGAAGCCAAGCTCCGCGCTGATCGCAGCAAGGAAGCCCCTGCTGCTGAAGTCGCTGAGCCTGCGGCTGCGGCTGAGTAAGAACCGAGGGGCCCCGGCTCCCGGTGAAGTGCTTCTTTGCCAAAGTCAACTTCAAGGGGCGGCGACGCAAGTCGCCGCCCTTTTCTGTTCCGTAGGCCTGTCGTGCCCATGTGCAGCGGACGTGCTTGAACCGTGCTTTGGTTCAGAGCACCTCAGTTCGGAGTACTCGGCGTCGTGTCGGTGGATGCGCCCGCATTCATTGGCGGCCTTGATTTGATTCTGGCGGTTTGCATGGCTGCCTGCAGCGCCTCGCGAACCATGGATTCCGATGCTTCGGGGCAACGAATGCCCGCCTTGAAAAGTCTTTCGCGATTGGACCCACGCACTTCCAAGACCGCCCAAAACGGTCCCACACGACGGAAGTCAAACTGCTCCGCGGTTCCGAGAGATATAGAGGTCGGTGCCGACTCCGGCTCGCCTTCGATCGGCTTGAGCGACACAACCGTCAGTCGGGTGCCGCTAATCACAATGCGGCTGGCTCCAGCGCCTCGGCTTCTGGTCAGGCGCCACACCACAACGCACATCATGGCGAACATTCCGAGCAAGACCAACGCGGTGACGAGTCCGAATGTGAACAAAACTGCGAATGTCGCTTGCAGAATGATCGCGGCGCCGAGCAGAAGGACCACAATCAACGTTCGTTGCCACCAGGAACTCGTGCTGCCCAGCGTGGGAACGCCATAGACGGAGCACTGTGTCGACTCAAACGGCTCGCCGCACTCCGGGCATGGCGCGGGCGGCGTAATGCCCGCAAGCGAATAGCCGCACGCGAGGCAGCTGGCTTGCGTCTGGTCGATCGATGGATCTGGAAGCGGCGAGGCGCTGGCCATGGGGCATGCTCGCCATGATGGCGATGATCACGCTCAAGCTCGAGTCGGGCCCTGATACTGCGCCGATCCGAAACCGAGAATCGGGTAGAAGATGAAGGGCAGGAAGAAGAGGCCGATGGTCGTGCCAAGACCGCGACCGAATGCCTTGGAGATATCGCTGCAAAGCACCAGAATCACGATGAGGTTCACGACAGGAATGAAGAGCAAGATCAACCACCACCAGGCGCGTCCGGCGATTTGGGTCAGAATGTACAAGTTGTAGATCGGCACGATTGCCGCCCAACCCGGATGCCCTGCCTTCACGAAAACCTTCCACATACCCACAAAAGTGAGTACGATGATTGCGAGTTGAACCAAGAGCGCAATCGCTCCGGCGGCCGAGTCGTTTGAGGATTGCGCAAGTGTCCAGACGTGTTGCACCATGACAGGGTCTCCCGTAAAGTTGTGGGTGATATCGGAACAGGCAGGCAAATCCCGATAGGATTTTCTGTGGGCCGCATCGGTTGCTGAGAAGTTTGTCCTCCACGGTTCCTTGAGAACCCATGTCAGCTAGATGCAAGAGCCCCGCGATGCGACGTAACGCGGGAATTGTGGTCGTCCACGCGGAGACCGCTTGAGCCGATGCCGCGCCACGTTTGCCCGTACGCTCCTCTCGTGTCTGATCCCAGTCCGCATATCACGCCAACACGTTTCGTGACCGCCGACGTCCCGCCCCTGGGTGGTGTTCTCAAGCAGCGGCCCGAAGATTTTCTCGTTGACGAGCAGCCCCAGTACCAGCCCTGCGGCGAGGGGGAGCACATCTACATGCTCGTGCAGAAGCGCGGGTTGTCGACGATGCACATGCTCGACATCCTCGCGGAGCACTTCAAGGTTCGGCGGACCAACCTCGGGTATGCGGGGCTCAAGGACAAGCATGCGATCACGCGGCAGGTGATTTCGCTGCATGTACCGGGCCGCAAGATCGAGGACTTTCCGATGCTGCAGCACGAGCAGGTCGCGGTGCTGTGGGCGGACTATCACACCAACAAACTGCGGCCGGGGCATCTTCGGGGGAATCGGTTCTCGATTCGGATTCGCAATGTCGATCCGATGCGGGTGCGGGATGCGTTGCGGGTGCTGCAACGGTTGCAGAAGCTGGGCGTGCCCAACCGCATCGGCGAACAACGTTTCGGTATGCTCGCCAACAACCACATCATCGGGCGATGCATCATCACGGGCGATTATGACGGCGTGGTGCGCGAGTTGCTCGGACCCAACGCGTTTCGACCCGAGTTCAACAGGGAAGCGCGCGACCTCTTCACGCAGGGGAAGTTTGCCGAGGCGATTCATCATTATCCGCTGCAGGCGAAGATCGAAACCCGCGTCCTGAGGAGCCTCGCCGACGGGAAGGACGCGCGGCGGGCTGTGCAGGGTCTGGATGAGACCGCGATTCGCTTCTACCTCTCCGCGTTTCAGAGCGCGGTGTTCAACGCGGTTCTGGATCGGCGGCTCGCGGAGGGCGATGCGACCGCGATCAGCGGCGAGTGGTTGGGTACGCTCCGCGAGGGTGACGTTGCAATCAAGCACCAGAACGGCGCGGTGTTTGGCGTCGGCGCGGCGACGCTCGCGGAGCCTGATCTGGCCCAGCGGCTCGCGAGCTTTGACATCAGCCCCAGTGGGCCAATGTGGGGCAGTTCAATGCTCCGCGGCGCGAGCGGTTTGGCGACCGATTCGACCGAAGTGGACTGCCTTGAACGCGCGGGCGTCACGCTCGAACAGCTCGCCGCATTTGACAAGGCCTGTCCGTGGCCTTTGGAGGGCAAACGCCGGCCGCTGCGGGTGCCGCTGATTGATCCTGAAGTCGAGGGCGGGATCGACGAGCATGGGCCATTTGTTCGATGTGCATTCGAACTGCCCCGGGGCAGTTTCGCGACCGTCGCCATGCGCGAGGTCATGAAGGCGGAAACCGCCGAGACGGAGGACGAGCCCGCGGCGGCCGGGGTTTGACGGGGTGTGTTTGCGATTCGATTTTCAGCACAGAGACGCAGAGAAGAGGAGAAAGAGGAGAGACGGCGGGGCGAGCTGATTGATCTCAGTTGCTCCATCTCAGTTGCACCATCTCATCTTTCTCCTGATCTCTGTGTCTCAGTGCTGAAGTCGAAAGTCCGACAGCGTTCATACCACACCAGCCTCGCTCGGCCCTGATTCTCGCAACCCCGTAGACTCCCCCATGCAGTCCAAAGCCACTACCGCTTCGGCGTATCTCAAGCAGCTTCCTGCCGACCGCAAGCCCGCGATCGAGGCCGTGCGCAAGGCGATCCTCGCGGCGTTGCCGAAGGGATACGAAGAGGGCATGCAGTACGGCCACATCGGCTACTACGTGCCGCACAGCGTCTATCCACCCGGATATCACTGCGACCCCAGTCAGCCCCTGCCCTTCGTCGCCATCGCCAATCAGAAGCAGCACATGGCGGTCTACATGATGGGCCTCTACTGCGGCTGTGTTGGCAATGATGAAACTCCGCACGTCAATTGGTTCCGCGACCAATGGGCCAAGACGGGCAAGAAGCTCGACATGGGCAAGAGCTGCATCCGCTTCAAGAAGCTCGAAGACCTCGCGCTTGATGTCATTGCAGAAGCCGTCCGCCGTCAGCCTGCGCAGCTCTACATCGACGTGTATGAGAAGTCTCTCGCCGACCAAGGCATCGTGCACAAGGGCAAGAAGGCTCTCCCGGGCGCGAAGGGGGCGGCAGTGGCTCCGAAGAAAGCAAGCTCTAAGCCAGCCTCCAGGCCCGCAGGCAAGAAGGTCACCAAGAAGGTCACCAAGAAGGTCGCAAAGAAGTCCGCCAGCAAGACCGCCGCTCGCACGAAGTAGTCAATCATTCAACGATCACTCACGACCCAGGAGTTTGCATGAACCGACCCATCCTCGCCGCTTTCACGCTCCTTTCGATCGCCGGATTGGCCGCTCCGCTCAATGCGCAGGAGCCAGCTCCTTCGGCAGCCCCCGCGAGCAAGCAACCCGCGCCTTCGCTCAAGGCGGGCGATCCGGCGCCGGCGTTTAAGGTTCACTCGATGCTGAAGGGTGCTGAGCTCGCTGCTTTCGAGTCTGGCAAGATCTACGTCGTGGAGTTCTGGTCCACCTGGTGCGGCCCTTGCATCGCGAGCATGCCGCACTTGTCAAAGCTGCAGGCCAAGTTCGCGGACAAGGGCGTGCGGATCGTGGGCGTGAACATCTGGGAGGATGACAAGCTCGATGACGCGACGCTCGCGAAGGTGCGGGACTTTGTGACCCAACAGGGCGACATCATGGGCTACACCGTCGCGTACGACGGCCCGGACAAGCACATGGACAAGGCGTGGATGCAGGCCGCGGGGAGGCGGGGCATCCCCAGCGCGTTCCTCGTGGATGGCACGGGCAAGATCGCGTGGATGGGCCATCCGATCATGCTCGACATCGTGCTGCATGAAGTAGTGGACGGCACCTGGGACTACGCCCAAGGCCCTGCGAAGATCACCGCGGCTCGCAAACAGTTCGAAGCCGCGATCAAGGCGTACGAGCAGGGTCTCGAGGCGGGCGACGCGGCGTGGAACGAGGCGATGAAGAGCCAGCCGCTGCTGGAGCCGATGTTCAAGACTGGGCGATACGAGGCGTTGATCAGCCATGGTCACATCCCCCGCGCCGTCGAGATGGCTCGCACCATGGTCGACGAAGGAACACGCGAGAAGGACCAGGAGACCATGCTCGCATTCCTCGCGCCATTCCTGGAGTCCGGCTCGGTGCCTGAGGGCTTTGACCGCGAACTGATCGTCAAGGGTGTTGATGCTGGTGCCGCGATTGGCGACCAGTCCCAGCCCGGTCCCAGCATGGTCCGTGCCCAAGGCGCGTGGCTGCTGGGCGACGCGGCGAAAGCTCGTGAGCACGCCGCCAAGGCGCTCGAACTGGCCAAGCCCGAGCAGCGCGAGGCCTATCAGCGCTGGATCACGGAACTGGAAAACAAGTTTGCCAAGAATTAGCATCGTGCTCCAAGACGCAGCATGACGCGCACGCATCGGCGTGAGAAAGGTGTTCCATGGCCCTTTGGGGTGGTCGATTCGCAGGCGGACCCGATCCGCTGTTTCAGCAGCTCAACGACTCGCTGCCGTTTGACTATCGACTTGCGCTGCAGGACATCGAGGGGTCGATGGGGTGGGCCAAGGCGATCCATCGGGCGGGAGTGCTGACGAGCGAGGAACTCTCGCGCTTGCTTGGTGCGTTGGAGGACTTGCGCCGCGAAGTGGTGGAGGATGCGAGTGCGCCGCTGAAGGACCAATCGGCGAAGTCGACATCCAGCGGAAGTCCTCCCGCCGTTCACGACGAAGACGTGCACTCGTGGGTCGAGCGGCGGCTGATCGCGATGGTGGGGCAGTTGGGCAAGAAGCTCCACACCGGACGCAGCCGGAACGACCAGGTTGCGACGGACCTGCGGCTTTGGACTCGTGCGGCGATTGATGCTCGTCTTGCGGAAATCGCCGCCTCGCGCCGAGCCCTGGTCGCGTTCGCGCAGGCCAACCAATCCGTCATCATTCCCGGCTACACGCACCTCCAACGCGCCCAGCCCGTGCTGCTCGCGCACTGGGCAATGGCGTACTTCGACATGCTGGGGCGGGACGCGGCGCGGCTTGCGGATGCTCGTGTGCGTGTGAACGTCTGCCCGCTGGGCTCGGGCGCGCTTGCGGGCACGGCGTATCAGGTCGACCGCGCCCAGCTTGCGAAAGACCTGGGTTTTGCGTCGCACTCGACCAACAGCCTTGATGCCGTATCTGATCGCGACTTCGTGATTGAAACGCTGGCCGCCCTCTCGACCCTCGCGATGCACCTTTCTCGCATGGGCGAAGATCTGATCCTGTACGGCTCGGGCGAGTTTGCGTTCTTTGATTACGACGACGCCTTCAGCAGCGGCTCCTCGCTCATGCCGCAGAAGAAAAACCCCGACGCCGCAGAACTGCTGCGCGGCAAGTCTGGCCGCGTGATCGGTTCGCTCACGTCGCTGCTCGTCACGCTCAAGGGCTTGCCCCTCGCGTACAACAAGGACCTGCAGGAAGACAAGGAGCCGCTCTTTGACGCGATGCATCAGTCGAGCCTTTGCTTGCGGGCCGCGGCTCGCATCCTTGAGGGCACGCGGGTTCGCGTTGATGTGGCTCGGAAGGCCGCGCAAGGCGGGTATTCCAACGCCACTGATCTGGCCGACTACCTCGTTGCGCGGGGCGTCCCTTTCCGAGACGCGCACGATCAGGTTGGGCTCGCGGTGCGGGCGGCGATCGAGCAGAGCATGCCGCTTGAGGGCATGCCCCTCGCCGAACTCCAAAAGCACTGTCCGGCTGTGCAAGCGGACGTTTTCTCGGCCCTCTCGCTTGAAGCTGGCCTTGCCAAACGCACGATTCCAGGCGGAACAGGCCCTGAATCGGTGCGAGCCGCACTCGCTGCCGCGGCGAAGGCCGTGGGCCTTGCCTGAGCCGATCACGATGGACCTCCCGCGCGTGGGGCACGTCCGAAAGCGTTATCTCCAGTTTGCACGGCCCGGCTGATGCGAAATCTGGCAATTTTGCTGGCATCCGCGTGATTCTGGCGCATGATGGATCACGGGAGGCATCGCCCCTGCCTGCGCGATGATCGCGCCCAGACGCGACTGTGGGGCGTGGTTTGGGGGCGGGTTTGAGGGTGGTGGAGGGCGAATGCCCAGAGGAACTTTCGCGATGGCACGACTCAGCCACCGTTGGACGTTGCATGCGGTGACCGCCGGGCTTGTCGGCTCGATGGGCGTTGCTGCTCGCGCCGAGGTCACATTCCTGACTCAGCAGCGCGAGATTCGCGCCGCGACCAGCGCGGACGCGAACACGCAGGTGGTCGCCGCGACCGACTTCGGCCAGTTTGCGCAGACGCTGAATCTCAGCACGCCCTTCCAGACCCCAGCAGGACCCGCGACCAACGACGCCGACACCGACATCGACTGCACCATCGATCCCAACGCGATTCGCGCGAGCGGCGGACTTGGCGCCAGCGGCGGCCTCAACGTCAATGGTAGTCTTGAGACGGGCGAGGCCGGCGCGTTCATCTACATCACGTTCACCGTGACGACGCCCACGCCCATCACGCTGCTGTGCACGCCACGTCCGAGCACCGACCCGCGCGATGAGTTCGAACTCCAACTCTCAAGCCTCAGTGGAGGCGGTGCCGAGTTCTTCCTCGACGAGACCAGCCCTGCTCAGTTCGTGGACTTCAGCACCGTGCTGCAGCCCGGTAACTACGCGCTGCAGTTCCAAGTCGAACTCAGCAGCAGCGGCAACGGCATCGCCCAGACATTTGACTTTCAGGCGCTGATCCCATCGCCTGCGAGCGCGAGCATGCTCGCCATCGCGGGCTTGCTGGCGGCAAGGCGGCGTCGGTAACTGTGCTTAAGTACCTCGGCACTCCGTGACATTGGCTCGCTCGTTTGCTCCATAAACGAGTCGCTGTGATGCGGCGAGTGAATGACCAAGCGGTCTACTTCTTCTCGATCGCCGCCTTGAGCTCGTCTCGCTTGCCCTGCGGCGCACCCACACGCTCATACACGCCCATCAACGTCTCCCGCGCCGTCCTGAGCAACCCAGCGGGCGGCTGCTTGAGCGCTTCCAGCGCCGCAATCGCTCGCTCTAGCGCACCCTCTGCCTCCGCGTCACGCTTCGCGGCGCCCAGCGTGATCGCACGATTCGCCTCCACCGCCGCGAGGCCCGGGGCGTTGTCGGGTGCGTATCGCTGGCACCACGCCTTCGCTCGATCCAGCGTGACGAGCGAATCGTCGAATCGCGCTGCGCTGCGATAGGCCTGCGCGAGTGATTGCAGGGGCGTCGCGATGCCGGCGTGATCTTCGCCAAAGGCGCTTGCCCATGCTCCGCACGCACGCTCCAACGCCGTGATCGCGCCTGCCGTGTCGCCCGCGCGGAGCCTTGCGAGGCCGAGGTTGCTTTCGCCGCGGACGATGAGCGGGTGGCCATCGCGCAAGAGCCCGCGTCGAATCGCGAGCGATCTCTCGTATGCCGCGACTGCTTCGGCGTAGCGACCAGCGTCAAAGTGAATGCTTGCGAGGTTGTTGTGGCTGGTTGCGACGGCCGCGCTCTCCGCCCCAAGCAGCTCGCTTCTCAGGGCGAGGGCTTCGGTCTGCACTGTGAGCGCTTCGTCGAGCTTGCGTTGCTGTCTGAGGCATGCGCCCAAGTCGTTCAGCAAGCGCGAACGTCGCGTCCGGGAGGCGTCGTCACCGCCTGGGGCGTCGATGGCGAGTAACGCACGCAGGTCCCTTTCGGAGCCGGCAAAGTCTTTGCGAAGCAGGGCCAGTTCCGCAAGCGAACGCCGGGCGGCGAGGGTGCGATCGTCGCGTTCGCCCGCGGCGGCCTGCCAACGCTGCATCGCTCCCTTGAGCAACGGCTCCGCATCGTCCAGCTTGCCGTTCATGAGCAGCGCGTGCCCAATGGCGTACTCGCGTGCGGCCCGGGTCGCCTCGTCCTGTGGCGGATTCGCCGCCAGGAGGGCCGAGGCGTCCTGCAGCACGTCCGCGAGTCGTACCGTCGGCCCCTTCTCGCCCACGTCCGCGCTGCTGATGAGGTCTTGCAGGAACTCGTTGGCTTCGAGGGCCTGGGCGTTGCTGACCGTCAACTTCGCATTGGCGTTCACGAGCGCATCGCGTTGCCTCGACAACTCGGCACGCTGGCTGGCGAGCATCACCGTCGCGCCGCTGAGCAGCGTGATCGCCAGCGCGGTCGCCCCCACGCCCACCGCGTGCCGCCTGACGAACTTTCCCGCTCGATACGCAAGCGTGTCGCGCCGCGCGAGCACCGGCAGGCCTGAAAGATACCGCTGAATATCCGCCGCGAGTGCTTCCGCGCTGGCATAGCGACGCTGCGGCTCTTTGCGGAGGGCCATCAGGGCGATGGTGTCGAGATCGCCTCGCAGTTGACCACGCAGCCGCGTGGAGGTGACGCCCCGGGTCTTGGGATGATCGATTGCTTCCGCGGCGGCGGCTTGCGTGGGTGGCGCGGGGGTCGAAGTCGCGCCCGCGTTGGTTGCGGTGCCCGCCACGCGCGACAACGCGCCGGTCTTGGTGCGGCTGGCGCTGAGGCGCAGGGTCACCGCTTCACTGGGCGGCTTGGGGAGCGTGCCGCAGACCAGTCGCTTGACCTCTTCTGTGGTCTTGAGCGCGAAGTAGTAGGGGCGGGTGCCCGTGAGCAGTTCGTACAGGATGACGCCCAGCGAGTACACATCGCTGGCGGTGGTGATCGAGCCACCTTCGACTTGTTCCGGGCTTGCGTACTCGGGCGTCAGGCGTCGCTCGGTGTCGCTGGTGACGCGTGCGTCCGCGCTGCCGGTGCGAGGCCCCATCAGTTTCGCGATGCCGAAGTCCAGCAGTTTGGGGGTGCCCTGGGCAGTCACCAGAATGTTGCCGGGCTTGAGGTCGCGGTGGATGACCAGGGCTTGATGCGCCGCATGTACGCCTTCGCACACCGACTGAAACAGCTTCAGCCGCTCGCGCACGCTGAGACGCTGCTTGTCGCAGTAGGTGTCGATGGGCAGGCCGTCGACATACTCCATCACGAAGTACGGGCGGCCATCTTCGGTGGCGCCTGCGTCGAGCAATCGCGCGATGTTGGGATGATCCAGCCCTGCGAGGATCTGGCGTTCGTCGCGGAAACGCCGCAGCACGTCCTCGGAGTCCATGCCGCGCTTGACAACCTTGATCGCGACTTGCTGGGCGAAGGTACCGTCGCTGCGAGAGGCGACGTAGACGGTGCCCATGCCGCCCGAGGCGAGCCGACGGTCGATGGTGAACGAGCCCAGACGCGTGCCGACGAGTTCGTCGCGGCTCGCGGCGTCTCGCGCAAGTTCTTCGACGCCTCTTCCCAGTGCCGGAGCGTCAAGGAATCCGCCGATCTTCGCCGCGGCGGCGACAAGGGAGCGGACTTCGACTTCGAGCCCCGCGTCGGCGTTGCAGAGGCGCACGATCGCGGCCTCGCGATCGGCGGGTGCCATCGCGCCGACTTCGAAAAAGATCGCTTCAGCGCGGGCGAGGAGGGAGGGGCCGGGTTGATCTCGTTGGTTGCTCATAAAGGCAGGATCACCACGGAGTGCCACGGGGAGCCACGGAGATTGCACGGAGGAAGGCGGGAGGAGGGGGCCGCGGATCTCCGCGGATTGACACGGATGCGACAGAAGCCCTATGTTGATCCGCGTCAATCCGCGCGAATGCGAAGCAACTCTTCTTGATCACTCACTTCGTCTCTCCGTCTCTTCGTCTCTCCTCTCCTTGCACCCTCCGTGACTGCCCGTGGCCCTCCATGGTTATTGCTTTTCCAACTCCCTGAACAGCCACACCCGCGCGAACTGCCAGTCCCTCGCCACCGTGCTGGGCGAGACGCCCAGCGCCAGCGCCGTCTGATCCACCGTGAGGCCCGCGAAGAAACGCAGCTCCACGACCCGCGCCTTTTGCTCGTCCACCGCCGCGAGCTTCGTGAGTGCTTCGTCGAGCCCGACCAAGTCCGTATCTGCAGTCTCACGGCCCACGACCAGCGACTCGTCGAGCGGCACGGGCCTCGCCCCGCCGCCTCGCTTGATGCGGTTGCGCTCGCGGGCGTGATCGGTCAAGATGCGACGGATGGCTCGAGCGGCGGCGCCGAAGAAGTGGGCGCGGTTTTCCCAGGGCGTTTGGCTGGGGCCGACGAGCCGCAAGTAAGCCTCGTGCACGAGCGCGGTGGCCTGCATGGTCTTGGCGTGCGACTCTTCGCGGAGGAACCGCTGCGCGAGCTCGCGCAGTTCGCCGTAGACAATCGGGAACAGTTCGTCGGTTGCCTGATGGTCCCCTTGCTGCGCCCGCGCGAGCAGGTGCGTGACGGGCGACGGGCTGGGATCGACGGGTTGCGACATGCTGACCTTCTCGCGACTCCCGATCTCTTGCGGCCTGTTGTTGGCCGACCGGGTAGTGCGTCTTCCGGAACGCGCCTCCATGCGTCATCCAATCGCCCAACCTGTCACGAATCCGCCTTGCGTTCCTTGGCGATGGCTTCGAGGATGTCGCTCGCCATGACAATGCCGCGGGTGCAGAGGCGGTCGACGATGCCGCGATAGACGCCGTAAGCCGCGAGGCATGGGATAGCGACGCACAGGCCAAGCAAGGTGTGGAAGAGGGCTTTGGAGATGCCCAGGGAGAGCTGTGCGGGCCCGGCGTTGCCGCCGCTGTCGCCTAGGCTGGTGAACGCGAGGATCATGCCCCAGACGGTGCCGGCAAGGCCGACGAGGGGCCCGAGGTTGCCGATCACGTTGAGCAGATCGATCTTGCGGAACCAGCGGGCGGACTCTTCGCTGGCGGAGAGCTCGGCGGCTTCCCGCATCATGGTCTTATCGGCCTTGTCCGGAGCGTGATGCTGCAGGCCGACCCGCAGCACCCGCGACAGGAACGAATCATCCCGGCCCACGGCGTCCTTGATGTCGTCGATGCGGCCTTGCTTGGCGTAGTCGAGCAGCCGCCCGCCCAAGGCCTCGGGCGCGATGTTGGCTTCCTTGACTTCTTTCACGCAGATGAAGATAACCGCGACGCCCACCAGCGACCCCGCGAGCAGCAGGATGGTGAACACGTCAAAGGACTGGACGAACAGGGACCAGAGGCTCGTGCGAGCGGCCCCTTCCGAAGCGAGAACAAGCGGCATGTCTCCAAGCATGGGGGCAGATTATGCCGGATCAACCCGCCGTAGGCCCGGCGTCTCGCCGGGCAGCGGAGTCCGTCCGCGCTCGTTGCCAGGCGGGACGCCGGGCCTACTCCTCGTCCTCCGGCTTGATCGCTCTTGGCAGGCTGTAGCCTTCGGTGAGCCAACCAAAGAGATCGCTGCCGCGTGCCCGCTCGTTTGCAAAGGGGTATGTGGGTGCGGTGGGCGAGACCCAGACGCGGGTTTTGGGGCAGACCGCCGGGGGCCGGTCGAGAAACAGCTCCATCAGCGGGCGCGTGGCCCACGCATCCGGAAACGTGCCTTCGATGGCTCGCACGCCCTCGCGCAGGTGCCTGATCCGCAGCGTTGCCCTCGCGCTTGGCTCGGGCAACTTGCTCGCGATGCGCTCGGGCCACTCCACCAGCGCGACCGCGTCGCTCGCGGCTTGTTTTGTGTGGGAATCAAACAGCTGATCCCAGCCCAGGCCTTCGAGGTCTTCGTCGCTGGTCAGGCGATACGCGTCCACGTGGACGAGTCGGCGGATCGGCGGACCCGACTCAGCACCCTTCTTCTGGACGATGCTCTCGCTGCGATTCCCCGCCACCGGATACACATGCACGAACACGAATGTCGGACTGGATACCAGCCCCGCGTCCGCTCCCAGGGCCGCTGCGAGGCCACGCGTGAAGGTAGTCTTTCCCGCGCCCAGTTCGCCTTGCAGTGCGACGACATCGCCCGGGCGCAGCACCGAAGCCAGCCCCGCCGCCAGTGCTGCCGTCGCCTCTTCACTCACCAATTGCCACGTTTGCCTGAGCACGCGGGAATGTAGCCGCTCAGGTGTGATCCCAGCCGGCTTCGCCTACGTCTTCGACCCGCCCATCGGGCCAGCGGCAGGTGCAATAGGGAACGTTGTCGTGCTCCCTCGCCCGCGCGACGCCAATGAGACGAATTGGCGTCTGCTGCGGCCCACACCCGGCGGGCATGGGCGCGCGAGGCGAGGCGAACAGCAACTCGTAATCCTCGCCGTCCGACAGCGCGGCTCGGGTGCCGCTCGCATCGGGCGAGACGGGAATCGCTTCCGCGTCAATCTCGATCATCACGTTCGACGCCTTCGCCAATCGCGCACAATCCCGGCCTAGCCCGTCGCTGACGTCCATCATCGCGCGAAGGTCGCGATCCAGCGCGTCCGCCAGCCATGTCGCTTCCGCAAGCCGTGGCGTGAACGTCAGGTGCTTGCCGCCGCCCGCGAAGCCAAACTCGTGATCCGGCTCGGCTCGGAAGCTGCCACCCAGCGAGCCTGTGACGTAGATGAAGTCGCCCGGCTTGACGCCACTCCGCAGAACGGGGCCACGCAACGGATGGGGCGTGCCGACGACCGTGACGGACAGTTGCAATCCGCCTTCGCCAATCGGTCGCGTTGCGATGTCGCCGCCCACAACAGGACAATTGAACAAGCTTCCCGCGACATGCATCGCATCGACCAGCTCGCGGGCGCGTTCGTACGAATCGTCGCCGCCTGTGGGCAGCGTGGCCGCGACCAACGCGCACAAAGGCGAGCCCGCCGAAGCGGCGATATCAGACAACGGACGAGCCAGCGCCTTCCGCCCGATCAGCGCCGCGGGCGTGTCATTGGTGAAGTGCCGCCCCTCGATCAGTTGATCGACTTTCATGAGCAGGGAATGGGCCCGTCGCCCCGAGCCGCCAAGCCCATCGCTTATGCTGATCACCGCGCAGTCATGGCCCGGGCCCACAAGGACCTGCTCGTACCGCTCCGACACCTCGCGGGCTCGGTCCACGATGTACTCAAGCAGTTGGGATTCTCGCACGTCGGAACCGTACGGCGTCTGCCCCGCGCCCCGGGCATTGATCCACCAGGATGAACCCGGGTTTGTCATACCTTCATCGTTCGCACCGCGCGGGCGTCGCGAACCCTCACGATTCCCTATCGGTCAGGCTGCTTGGGGAGTCGGCTTGCTCGCCGGGTTGGGGTTGTAGGCAAAGCCGCACGCGGCGCCGTGGGCTTCGAGTTCGGCACGCACCACCCGGTCCAGGCCGAATTGTTCCGCCGCGACTCTCCGGGCGTTATTCCCGAGCATGTCGTGCCAGTCCGCATCGGCGAGCATGCCTTGGAAGGCGACGCTGAATGATTCGGGCGATCCTTCAACCCGCAAGCCTGTCACGCCGTGCTGCACGAGTCGGGCGACGGCGGGCGAATCCGCCGCAACCACCGGCGCGCCGCAGGCCATGGCCTGGAGCACGCCCATCAGGTGATCTTCAGCGTCTGAGGCGTGCGCAAACACCTGGCACGCCTGCAATCGAGGCAGGACCATGGCGTGGGTCGCCTCTGCGTTGAACTTCGCGTCCAGCCCGAGTTCAGCAGCAAGCTTCTCAAGGTTCGCCCGTTCTGGGCCATCGCCCCAGATCTCAAGGTGGGCCTGGGGGATGCTCTCGCGAACGTGCGCAACCGCTCGGAGCAGGACGTCGACCTTGTGACGCGCCGCGAGCGGGCCGGTGTGGACGATCAGGCCAGGTTCGCGACCCACCGACGAGGATTCATCTTCCAGCGAAGGCCCCAGCACCAGCGGCGGCACCACCCGCGTCCGCGACGCGTGCAAGCCATATCGCCAGGCAAGGTCGCGGATCATCGCGTCATTGCCGCCAATCACCAGGTCCGCGGCCCAGCACAAGGCGCCTTCTTCGCGTCCGGCTTCCTGGGCCTTGGAGGATTCGCTGCCGGCTTCGCTGGCCAGTCGGCGGGTCCAGAGATACTCGCCTCGTCCCAAGAGCGCGACTTGCATGCCCCGCTGCACCAGCCCATGGCAGAGTTTGACCGCGAACTGTCCGCACTCGAGTTGGTGTGTGCGGATGAGCACTCTTCTGGCCGCGGGGAAGGCCAGCAGCACCCTCGCGGGCAATCGCGCGAGGTACGCGTCGTCGTCGAGGCCTTCGTCGTTGGAGACGACCTGCACTCGCCCGCGCTGTGCGTCTGGGAGCGCGCCGTCGAGCGTCGCTTGCTCGCTCCCGTCGCCAAAGGTCACCAGCGCGACCCGCGCATAGTGCCCCAGCATGGCGCCTGCGAACGCAGCCTCTCGCGCCAGCGACCCGCACGACGCCCATCCGCGCAGCGTCGCGCCGGGAGGCATCAGAAGGATCAGGGTGTCGGCACGTGCTGGTGTCATTCGTGGCGCACGCAGGGCTACAAGCCCCAACGCCCTGCGTGCGCTGTCCGTGGATATCGACGCCCTCGGGTCCCGAGGTCAGGGGTTCTGATGAAATAACGCTCCAAACCGTCCGTCGATACCGCGCTGGGAATCTGGGGAACGGCCGGCCCGTTGCGTTGAAGTGTGGCCCCCGTCTTGCGAGCGGCAACACACTGGTCCAAACCACCCAATAACCGCCGCGGCGACCCCACCATGCTCTCCATTATCCTTACCACGCGCAATCGTCCCCATGCCATGCTGCGCCAAGTCCGCAGATTGTGCGCGTCGCCGCTCGCTTCATCGCACCAGACCGAATTACTGATTCTCGACCGCAACTCCCCTGAGCGGGTGGTGCTGCCGGCAACGCTGCTCGACGGTCCAGGCAGCAACTGGTCCGTTGCGTCGCACTTCCTTGAAGACTCCACTCGCATTGGAGCCCTTCGCCACGCCCGCCACCTGATCGATCCGCGGTCGCGATGGTGCTTGATGCTCGATGATCGCACCGTACCCGTCGTCGACAGCCCCGACCAGATTCTGGACGCCCTCGATGACTGGGACCCCGGCGTGGGCGTGATCGCGGCGGACATCTACGAGAAACTGCCCCATCAAACGCCTCGACGCGGGCGCGGCGGCCTGCCCGAGGTCGTGCGTGATTGCGCGTATGCGATTCGGTCCTCGGCCTTGGGGTGCTTTGACGGCATGTCGGTGGAATTGCATGGCTTTGCCAGCGAATTGGATCTTTCGGCGGCGGTGATGCGAGACGGGCTTCGTACGGCGTTTGACGCACGGCTGTTGGCGATTCGGCGCGTGCAGGAACGCACGACCGACACCCGCCATCTTGGCCGCTGGCTCATGGATCGCCTGCGATTTGTGCACGCAGCGTCACCAGCGAGCCAGCAGCATGATGCGATCGCGCTGATGCTGCGGATCGCGCTGCGGCGGGCGGGCCGCTGGATCGGCGAGCATGACTTCGAGGCTTGGCAGACGATCGTGCACGAGCGCCTCGAACAAACGCCCACGCCGCTGCACCCTCCCCTCTCGCCCAAGCAGTGGGATCGCCTCACGGGTCTCGCGTCGGCTCGCGAGGCCATCGCGGCTCACGTTGCCCGCGGTCGCACGCGGGTGGCGATCATCGAAGAAGGCGACGACGCACCGCTGATCCAGCGGGCGCTTCGCGAGGCCGGAGCCACGCTGGTCGCCCCCGATGATCGCCCAGATGCCGTTGTGCTGGGCACTTTGGAGCCGGGCGTGCTGCTGGACGCGATGTTCCGCCTGGGCGACAAGAAGCGCGGGGCCGCCGTGATCTCCCCCTGGACGCCGCCCATGCCGCTGATAGCGTCGCGTCGCGTCGCGGCGTGACCACGCTGGCAGAAACAGTGGGGGGGACCAGCCGTCCCAGCCAACGTCCGAGAGCACGAAGCCCGCTGGCGAGCCGATGCCCCGCATGTCTATCTGCGCGGTTTGTGCGGCTCATGTCGACTAGGTTGAATTCCTCTCGCATCTGACCGAAGGTCCCACTTGCGGGGGCACTCACGAAAACCGATGCGATACATGCGAGAGTCTGCCCGCCCGGCGCGGGAAGACTCATGCGTGGAGCCTTTCGTCGCATATGGGTCTGTCGTCCCTGCTCAACTTGAAGAGCGACAAGCTGACCAAGTTGTCGAGCATGCTCTCGACGCAGGTTGTCAAGTCGCAGCCCAAGGACCTGCCGATCGCCATCGACTTTGGCACCGGTGCGCTCAAGATCCTGCAATTGGCTGGCGGAGATCCGCCCACGCTGGTCGCCGCTGCTGGCCTCGACACGCCCGCCGACCTCATCCCCGACCACAAGCGCCGCCTCGAATTCCAGCTCGAAGCCTTGCCCAAGCTCATCAAGCGGGGTGGATTTTCGGGCAAGCGAGCCGCCGCGGCGATTCCCGCTTGGCAGACTTCGGTCAAGCACATCCAGTTCCCGCGCGTCGAGAACGTGCCCTTGGCGCAACTCGTCGAAGCCGCGATCCCGCAGCAGTTGGGGGTGGATCCATCGACCCTGGTCTACCGCTTCATCGAAGTCGCGGGTGAAAAGGGCTCAGGCAAGATCGACGTGATCATCATCTACGTCGGTCGCGACATCGTCAATCGCTTCATGAGCGCGCTGCTGGCCAGCAAGGTTGAGCCCGTGGGCATGCACAGCGAGTTCATCTGCACGATCCGCGCCTTTGACTACCTGCACCGGCGCGAGGGCGACTTGATCCAGAACTCGCTGTACATCGATCTGGGCGCGACGACCACGAAGGTGATGATCAGCCACGGGCGTGATCTGGTGTTTGCCCGCACGATCGACGTCGGCGGCTACACGCTCGATGCCGAAATCGCCAAGCAGTGTGCGATGACCGAGGAGCAGGCCAACAAGGCTCGCCTCACGCTTGAATCCAGCGTCGATCGCGTGCCTTTGCCGCCACCCTCGCATCAATCCACCGCCGCCGACCCCGAGAAGGACCGCCGGAAGATCGCTTTGCCCGCAGAGTTCCTGGGCGAAGTGCTCGAGCAGCCGGCCGTGCCGGTTGGCCCTGCCGACGCCAACCTCAACGAGCCGCTCGAGATCCTCACCGACGAAATCCGCATGTGCCAGCGGTATCACGCCTCGCGCTTCCCGGGCAAGAAGCTCGACCGCGTCGTGTTCGTGGGCGGCGAAGCCCGCCACCGCGGCATCACGCAGCACCTGGCCCGCGCCCTGCGCCTGCCCGCGCAGGTTGCTGATCCGCTCGCCCGAATCGCCCGCACAGGGAAGGAACCTGTGCTGGGGATGGACATGTCCAAGCCGCAGCCGGGGTGGGCGGTGGCGCTGGGACTCTGTTTGGCTCCGACAGACTTGTAGTGCGGCTAGTAGTTTGATGGTGATAGGACGTTGCGAACTGACCGCTGTATGGGATGGTTGTGAAAGCGCTGCCTAGGGAACCTGGGTGGAGTTGATCGAAGGAAAGGGAGGCTCTCGTGTCGTTTCTCCTGACAGGCAACCAGCAGGCATCCGCGGGCGTGAACAACGCCAGCTTCTTGCCCGCCGATTACATCCAGCGGAAGGCAGAAATCCGCAACAACCTCGTGGTGCTCAGTCTCTTCGCCCTCGTCATGATGGGCGTGGGCGGAGCGTTCTATATGACCAACCGGGCCAAGGTCCAGCTGGGTCAGGAATACTCGACGCTCCGCCAGGCCTGCGAAGAAGAGAGCAAGCAGATCGAAGCCCTCAAGAAGCTCCAGGACCAGCGGGCCGTGATGCTCGAAAAGGCCGAGATCACCGCAGCCCTGCTCGAGCCAGTGCCCCGCTGGGCCGTGCTCGCCGAACTGCGCTACCGCATGCCCGAAGCCATCCGCCTCGACAGCTTCGAGATCAAGGGCAGCCGCAGCGCAGGCAGCGGCGGAAGCCTCGCGAACATTCCCAAGATCAAAACGCTCGTCGACAACGCCGCGGCCCAGTCGAGCCAGGCGGCCAAGCCCAAGGTCGTCGCGCCCAGCTTCGCGTACACGCTGACGGTGAGCGGCACGGCGGGCAACAACAACGAAGTCGCGGACTATCTGCAGAGCCTCAAGGCCAGCCCGGTGCTCAGCGACGTTGAACTCACGTTCATCCGCGAGCAGCGCGAAGAGAAGGAAGTGCTCCGCAAGTTCGAAATCACCGCCACGCTCCGCAGCGAGACGGATCAGGCCAAGCTGGGCGAATCGATTCGCTCGCTCATCGCCAAGGGCACGGGCAACGAGCCCCAGCCAGCCAAGCCCCAGCCCACATCTCCGCAGACGCCAGGCAACGAAACCAAGCCCGCGCAGCCAGTCGATCAGCAGGTCAGCGAAGCCAAGGAGGGTCAGTAATCATGCAAAAGAACCTCGGACTGCTGGGCGTGGGCATCCTGATTGGCGTGGTCGGTCTCCCGATCGCCAGCTACCTCATGGTGTTCAAGCCCACCAACAAGGAAATCGCCAAGGCCCGCGAGGAAGTCAAGCACATGCAGGGCCTCCTCGCCAAGCTCAAGGAAGAATCCGCAAAGCGGACCGACTTTGAGAAGGCCAACCAGCAACTTGCGGAGGGCATCAAGGTTATCGAAGAGCGCCTGCCCACCAACCAGGAGATCGACTCAATCGTGCGCCAGGTCTCGGACCTCGCCGTCAACTCTGGCCTCGCCCCGCCTGCCATCAAGAGCAACAAGCCCCTGCCAGCGGGGCTCTACATGGAGCAGCCCCTCGACATGGAAACCCAGGGCGACTTCATCGGCTTCCACTCGTTCCTGGCCCAGGTCGAGAAGATGCCGCGTGTCACTCGCATCCACAACCTCAAGATCACCGGCAACAACGTGGACGGTCCGGAACTCAAGGCAACCTTCACGCTGAGCATCTACTTCCAGGAAGGCGGCAAGGTCGCCTCGGCCCAGTAATCCACACGGACACTCACGACGCGCACCGCGCGAGCACGCAGTTCAATCGCTGGAGACTCCCATGGCTCACTTCTCTGACAACTCCGCCCCCCAAGGCGCGCTTCCCGGGCCTGAAGGCCTGGGCTCGATCAACGTCGCCACCAAGAAGTGGCGGCCGACCCAGCCGCTCGTTCTCGCGCTGGTCGTGGTCGTCTCCGCCAGCGCGTTGTACGCGATGCGCTCGATCGGCATCAAGCACGCCATCGCCTTCGACGGCGGCCCCGAGTTTGACTTTGACGCCAACAAGGACGCCGCGTTCCAGGCTCACTACGACAAGGTCATGGGCGAACTCTCCAGCGTGAACAATCCGCTGGATATCGCGCTGGTGGACTTCGGCAAGAGTCCCTTCGCCCTGCCCGCCGTCGAGCAGGTCGCCAGCGAAGGCTCCAAGCCCATTCTGTCCGTGCCCAACCTGGGCCCCACGCCCGAGCAGCGAGCCGCCCTCGAAGCCGCGCGTCGCCGCGACTTCATCACCAACGAGGCCGGCAAGGTCATCGTGCAGAGCGTGATGGACGGACGCGTGCCCCTCGCACGCATCAACGACGAGATCTATCGCATGGGCGACACCGTGAACGAAGTCTTCAAGATCGTCGCGATCGAAGGCCGCTCGGTGACGCTCGAAGCCGAAGGCCAGCGCTTCACGCTCAACATGGCGACCCCAGGCGACGATCCCAGCAAGTCGCCCAAGAAGCGCAAGTGAACCCGGCTCGTTCGCAGATTGTTGTTCCCCGATCCCCGCTCCCAGTTCCCCAGGAATCCTGCCGTGCCCAAGTACAACATCGACGACATTCTGAACGAACTGGGCGTCGCCGACAACAAGGACCCCAACAAGGCCAGCGCGAAGAAGCACCGCATCGATCAGGAGTCAAGCTCCTTCTCGCCTGTGCCCAGCGTGCCCGCGAACCAGCGGAGCTTCGGGCAGGAGGACGCCCCGACCGCGAATGATCCCGCCGTCAAGCAAATTCAGAAGCGCCCAGGCAGCACCGTCGGCAACGCGATCAGCGAGATCTATCGCCCGGACGTGCCCGAAGACCCGACCAAGGTCAAGGAACTCGCGGATCTGCTCGCGACTCGCAACGTTGTTCCCTCCGAGAAGCTGCAGCAGGCCCTTGCCGTGCTCCGCTCTTCGCCCGGCAAGCGTCTCGCGGAAGTGCTGTTGGAGCAGGGTTGCGATGAGTCGGCCCTGATGACCTGTGTGGCCGATGTGAGCGGTCTGGTCTTTGAGCGCATCGACCTCAACAAGGGCCTCGATGGCGGCTTTGACGGGCAGATGCTCCAGCGCCTCTCGGGCGACTTCTGCCGCACCAACGCGGTGATCCCGCTGCGTGCCGAGGGCAACCGCATCGTGGTCGCGACCACGCAGAGCGACAACGTCTTCCTGCTCGATGCCCTCCGCGAACGTCTGGGCGTCGCGAGCGTCAAGCTTGTCTTGACCACCAGCGATGACATCAAGGCTGCGCTCGAAGTCGCTGGCGCAAGCAAGGAAGAGCCCCAGTCCGACGTGAATGACATTCTGGCCGCCGTCGACGATGGCGACGTGCAGGTCGAACAGACCCAGAAGACCGAAGAAGCGAACCTTGAAAAGGAAGCCAAGGAATCGCCCGTCATTCGGTACGTGAACCACATCCTCCAGCTCGCGCTGCAGCAGGGGGCCAGCGATATCCACATCGAGCCCAGCGAGAAGAAGCTCAAGGTTCGCTTCCGCATCGACGGCGAGCTGTACGAAGTGCTCAATCCGCCCCATAGCATGGGCGCCGCCCTCACCAGCCGCATCAAGATCATGGCCAACCTCGCCATCGACGAGCGCCGCCTGCCCCAGGACGGACGCATCCGCGCGATGGTGGGCAGCAAGAAGATCGACTTCCGCGTCTCGACGCTGCCCTGCTCGGGCGGCGAGAAGACCGTCATGCGTATCTTGAACGACAAGAGCATCTCGGTCGAGCTCGACCAGCTCGGCTTCGACGACGACACGCTGACGATCTGGAAGAAAGCCATCGACGCGCCCCACGGCATCGTGCTCGTCACGGGGCCGACAGGCAGCGGTAAGACGACGACCCTCTACGCCAGCCTTCGCACCCTCGACAAGAACTCGATGAACATCTCGACCGTCGAGGATCCCATCGAATATACCTTGGAAGGCGTCACGCAGACGGGCATGCACGACAAGATCGGCATGACCTTCGCCATCGCGCTTCGCGCCCTGCTGCGTCAGGATCCCGACGTCATCCTGCTGGGCGAAATTCGCGACCATGAGACTGCCCACATCGCAGTGCAGGCCGCCCTCACAGGCCACTTGGTGCTCAGCACCCTGCACACCAACGACGCGCCCAGTTCGCTCACGCGCCTGGTCAACATCGGCCTGGAGCCCTTCCTCGTCGGCGCGGCCGTCAACGGCGTGCTCGCCCAGCGACTCATCCGTCGCCTCTGCGCTCAGTGCAAAGCCCAGGAGAAGCCCGGCGAAGAAATGGCCGAGTTCCTCACGCTGCAGGGCCTCGACGCCTCGCAGATCTGGGTTTCGAAGGGGTGCGATAAGTGCCGCAAGACCGGCTTCTCAGGACGCGTCGGCATCTACGAATTGCTGGCCGTGGACGATCAGCTCCGCGATATTATCGCGCGCAACCCCAACGTCGCTGAGTTCCGCAGAATCTGCATAGAACGCGGCATGGTCACGCTCCGCGCCGACGGCCTGCGAAAAGTGTCGAAAGGTGTCACAACTGTCCAAGAGGTGCTGCGCGTAACCGACGCTAGTCACTGAGCGGCGCGCTGCGTACGCGTCGCAAGGTGGGACCGAAAACCCGCCGCATGGAGGTTGTATGTTCTCCCCTCGTCGCGCTCTGGCCGCTCTTTCTTTGCTCACCCTCGCCGGCACGGTATCGCCCGCGCTGGCCAACAACACCCCCGCCACGGATGGCGAGGACGCCGCGCAGCGCGGCTTTGCCAATCCCAACATCAAGCGCATGAGCAAGCTGCCGCGCAACACGGACGTGACCAAGGTCGCCAAGCCATCGCCCTCCAAGACCGCTCGCGTTGCGGCTCCCGCCAGCGCTTCGCCTCGCTCCAGCGTGCAGGCCACCGCCGCCAAGCGCATCAGCATCGTCGGCGAGAACACCGTCGCGGCACTGGAGCAGCAGCGCCAGGCCGCGGCCGCCAAGCCCAAAGCCAACAACAGCCTCGCGATGCAGCAGCGGACGATCACGCGCCAGAGCAGCGTCGCCCAGCGTGTGAGCCAGCAGGTTTCGCAGACCAAGGTCGTGACGCCCAAGGTCGTCACCCAGTCCTCGCTGTCGCTGGCGCAGAATCGTGAAGTCACGAACTCTTCGACGAAGGTGCGCGAGGGCAAGGCGATCGGCCGCACCAGCACGGAGATTCGCGAGAACTCCACCGTCACACGCTCCACGAAGGTCAGTCGCGAGATGCGCAGCTCGCCGACGTCCTCTCCGACCGTCATGCGGGTCGCGCCCGCTCCCGCGCCGCAGCAGAACGCGGCGGTGCCTGGCAAGGGCACTCGCAAACTCGCATCGGCCGCACGCAAGGCGACGCCCAAGCCCGCTGCAAAGACCACTGCCGCGTCGTCGCAGGCGAAGGCGTGAGTGCCAGCACATTCTGATGAATCTCCACGCCGCGATCCTCGCGGCGTGTTTTCTTTTCAGATGCGCGCCGCCCGCGCGATGCGAGTCACCGACTCTCGGACCCGACCAGATCATCGCCACGAACGAAATGTGCATCATTCTCGCGAACTGCGCGTTGTGCGTCGTAAAGACGTTTGGCAGTGTGTGGTGCCCGATCTGTCTTCCAAGGAGTCCCTCTGATGCGTTCGAATGCTCTGCGTGGTGCGTCGCTGCTTGCGTTGATGATGCTCGCCGGGGCTCCGGCGATCGCTGGCGAGGACGGCGCGCCCGTGCCCGCCCCCGGTGCAACGCCCTCGCCTGCGCAGCCGATCGCTCAGCCTTCCGCCCAGCCCAGGCCCCAGAGCGGCGGTCTGATCCGCGTCGCGCCCAAGAGCGTGAGCAGCACGACCACCGTGAGCAAGGACGGCACAACCACGATCCGCTCCAGCACCAGGACGCTGGGCAACGGCAAGACCATCATCATGCATGACGCGTGGAAGCGCGACGGCAACACGATCACCCACGAAGGCGCGACCACCAACGCCAAAGGCCAGACCGCCACGCGCTCCTCGACCGCGACCAAGCAGGACGGCGTGATCACCCGCGAGTCCTCGCGCACGGGCTTCAACGGCAAGACATCTGCGGCCACTTCGAATGTCACGAAGACCGAGTCGGGCGTGCAGAAGAACAAGAGCATCACGCTCGCCAACGGCAAGACTGTCCAGCAGTCTGCCACATGGTCGCGCGACAAGGACGCCCAGCAAGTCACGCGTGTGGGAGAGACCGCTGGCCCAAACGGCGGCACCGTCGAGTCCACCGACACCTGGCAGCGTCATGGTGACGCGATCACCCGCGAGGGTCGCAGCAAGGCGACCGGCCCAGGGGGCAAGACCGCCGAGTCCACTCGCAGCGCGGAGGCTCGCAAGGACGGCAACGTCGTCAAGCGCAGCATGAAGCGCGATCGCAAGTAGTGCCGAACCGCAACCCCCGCTCCAAAAGCCACGCGGGCCGCCCGTCCATCGACGTGCGGCCCGCTTCAATTGCTGCGTGTGAATGTGTCTCTAAGCCGGCACCGCGCCGGGCGGAATCTCGGGCGTGCCGCCTTCGTCCTTGGCCTTGGCTGCTTCGCGGGCCGCCGCGGCCTGTCGCACGAGCATGTCCGCGACGCTGGGCTTGGTCAGAATCTCGCCCCGCATCAGGCGATGCACGTCGTCGCTGCTGAGCGTCTCGTACTTGAGCAGGGCCTCCGCGACTGCAACGACCTTTTCCCAGTTGCTCACCAAGATCTCTTCGGCGTCGCGATACGCCTCGTCGACGAGGCGCTTGACCTCTTCGTCGATCATTCGCTGCGTGTCCTCGCTGTACTGCTTGTCAGGCAGGAACATCTCGCGATTGTCCACGCCCGCGTAGCGGACGAAGCCCAGCTTCGCGCTCATTCCCCATTCCTCGATCATCGCCTTCGCAAGGCTCGTGACCTGCATGATGTCGCCCGATGCGCCGCTCGACACATCGTTCATCGCCTTTTCTTCCGCGATGCGCCCGCCGCAAGTCACTCGCATCGTCGCGCGGATCCACTTGAGGCCGTAGCCATAGCGATCCTTCTCCGGCAGGCTGAATGTCGCGCCGCCAAAGTCTCCTCGCGGAATGATCGTCACCTTGTGCAGCGGATCGGCGTCCTTCATGAGCGCCTGCACCACCGCGTGCCCGGCTTCGTGATACGCGACCAGCTTGTTCTCTTCCTTCTCGCGCACGCGGCTCTTCTTGGCCCGCCCGAACTTCACCTTGTCGCGAGCCTCTTCGAGGTCGACCTGCTCGATGAAGTCCTTGTCCGTCATCGTCGCGCCGATCGCGGCTTCGTTGATGATCGCCGCGAGGTCCGCGCCGCTGAACGTGGGCGTTCCGCGTGCGATCCGCTCGAGGTCCACGTCCGGCCCCATCTTCACCTTCTTGCTGTGGACCTTCAGAATCTCCATGCGGCCCTTCACGTCAGGCAGCGGCACCGTCACCTGACGGTCAAACCGACCCGGCCGGATCAATGCAGGGTCCAGCACGTCGCTGCGGTTGGTCGCCGCGATCACGATCACGCCGTCGGCCGCCTGGAAGCCGTCCATCTCGACCAGGATCGCGTTCAAAGTCTGATCGCGCTCATCGTGGCCGCCGGTGGTAAAGCCCCCGCCACGCTTGCGACCCACGGCGTCGATTTCATCCAGGAAGATGATGCAGGGCGAAGATTCCTTCGCCTGCTTGAAGAGGTCACGCACGCGGCTTGCGCCCACGCCCACGAACATCTCGACAAAGTCACTGCCCGAAATGCTGAAGAACGGCACATCCGCCTCGCCCGCGATCGCCTTCGCGAGCAGGGTCTTGCCCACGCCCGGATGGCCGACCAGCAGCACGCCCCGCGGGATCCGCCCGCCCAGCTTGGTGAACTTCTTGGGGTTCTTGAGAAACTCGACGATCTCCGTCACCTCGTCCTTGGCCTCATCGATGCCCGCGACATCGGCGAACGTGATCCCCGTCATCTCCTTGTTGAGCGTGCGATGCTTGCTCTTGCCAAACGAGCCCAGCATGCCGCCGCCACCCGCCGCGCTCCTCAGGCTGCGCGAAATCAGCCACCAGATCACGAGCATCAGGATCAGCGTCGGAATCAGGAACAGCAGCATCCCTTCCCACACGGGTGTGCTCTGTTGCTTGGCCTTGCCTTCGGTGAGTTCCATCACCTGCTCGGCAGTCCAGCGACCGCCCACGCCGTTGATGGGCACCACGATCTGCTGCCCGCCCGAGGCCGCCGTCGCCTTGCGTGTCGCAGCGATCTGCGTGTCGCGAATGATCACCGAGTTGGGTTCGATGTTCCCGCTCGTGTACTGCGCCACAAACTCCGAATACGAAATCCGCTCCCCGCGCCCCTGAGAGCTGAACATGGCCACCAGCAGCAGCACGATCGCGAGGACCGCGACCAATCCAAAAATCCCGCGGCTTGGCTGAGGCACCGGCACGCCCGGCTTGTTCTTGTCGCCACCAGGTCCGCCACCCTGTCCGCCAGGCCCACCCCCCGGGCCGCCCTGATTGCCAGGCTGCTGCCCGCCCTGCCCGCGGCCTTGCGAGCCGCGCTGCTGGTTGGCGACCACACCGGGCCACGCGAACCCAACTTGCGTTGTCTGGGAGCGACGCAGCCAGTTCTTCACAGCGTTCACGATTCGTTCGATCATTGCGTTCTCATCCGCCGAGCTTGGCGGTTTGCACGTGGACACATCCCAACACGCTGGCATCGGCCCGGAAAGGCGACGATTCCAGCCGATGTCTTCGCGACTCGCCTCCCAATCGATGATTGGGCAAGGATCGCGATTCCATCCACTCTTTCATTCGCAGGAGATTCCCGTTTCGGCGCAAGAGTGGTCAAAAAGGTAGGCTTTCGGTCGTATCCATATGCATTGGACGCCGCCCGAAGCCGCAAGGTTCGTTTCTGGAATCAGGCCCGCGCCGCGCCGACAAACCCCGCACCTTCCATCGCGCTGATCCAGCGGGCCCGCTCATGCTCGACCACCGCATCCCCGGATTGCCGCGTCCACCACCAGCACGATTCCAACGGCGAAGCGACGTCCATTGCGAGGTCGGCGATTTGCCGATCCGACAGCTCCGCAAAGGGCGTGTCGATCACAATGCCCGAGGCTGTCGCCGCCGAACTGGCAATCGAGGCCAATCGCGCCGCCACCAGCGCGCGATCATTGATCTGCGCCAGCCGGTCCAGAATCACGCTGTCGCTGGTCCCCGCCGTGGCTGGCCAAATCACGCGTTCGCAGCCAAGGCGGGCCGCGAGCAGCGCAGCGCCGAGCAGGTCAATCGCTTCCCGCTCCCCCTCGTCGGCCTGCGGGCTTGCCAGGGCCAGCCCGCGCGCCTCATGCCCACACCAACCCAGCCCCAGCGCCTCCGCCTGTGACGCGGCGGCCTTTCGTTGTAGCAGCACCGCTTCTGGTTGGGGAACAAACGCCAAAACCATCACCTGTTGCAGCAGCGATTCGGGCTTCACGCCCCCCAGCAGCGCAGCCTCGCGGGCGTGCATGCACGCGACCAGACTCGGGAGTCCGCCGTCGCTCAAGATCAGTGTGCGCCGCCACGCGTCCATGGGTTCATCGTATTCAGGACCCGCGAAGTTTCTAACGCGTTCGGGGTGAAAAGCCCCTAGGCGAATTCCCACGGTACCCGCGCCGAATTCGCGCGATGCATGTCGATTCAGGAACGCGAGTTGCGCTGCGATGAACCAACGGGAATCGTCGCCTCGATCCGGTGCCGGGCGCCCAAGGGGTGGAGCACGCTGCTGATAAGGTGTAGTTCCGTCACATCAAAGGGCCCAAGGCCATCGACCTCTGGCGGGCGGGGCAGCGAGCCGCGATCGACGCCCGCCCCGGCAAACCGCAGCAGCGTCAGATGCGGGTGAAACTTCGTGGGCGTCCGATCCGCCCGAACCAGCCGCTGCACCAGCCGCCACTGCAGTTCGTCAAGTGCGTTGGGCAGGTCGGTTTCGATCGCGACCAGCCGCGCCGGTCCCTTCTCGGGTAGTGCGATCAGTTTCTGCGGCGTGAGGGCGATCTTGGGCAAGCCCTTTGCCGCTGCCGTGATCGATTCGATGATGTCGGGGAGCAAACTGGGCCGCCGCTCGCCCAGGAAGAGCACGGTCAGGTGCAACTGATCGATGGCCGTCGCCTTGTGGGCTGGCCACGCCGCGCCGCCAATCAGCGAGAGTGCTCGCTCGCGCCAGTCCATCGGCGGCGTCGCCGCGATGAACAGTCTCATCGGTTTCGGAGGTCGATGCTGTGCCACCCATCCTCCCACGAAACGCGCCCGTCAGGAAGTGTCGAACGCCGACCTCATGAAAACTCACCACGGCGATCACGGAGAAGAAGAGTTGCCACGGATTGACGCGGATGAACGCGGATCAGAAAAATCCTGTCTTCAAATCCGCGTGTATCCGCGTCAATCCGCGGCAACTCTTCTTCTCCGTGACGTCCGTGATCTCCGTGGTCAACTCGACCACCGGTTGCCCTCGACGCTCCCTCACGGTCGCCTTTCGTGAACCACTCAATAGTTCGGCGTCGGCGGGCGCCAATCTTCCCACTTGAGGTTCCGCATCGATGCGATCGTCCGCGTCAGGCCCTCGCGCAGCTGCACCTTGGGCTCCCAGCCCAGCTTGCTCTTGGCCAGCGAGATGTCGGGCTTGCGCTGCGTCGGATCGTCCGCGGGCAGAGGCTTGTGCACCAGCTTGCTCTTGCTGCCGGTGAGCTCGATGACCATCTCCGCGAGCTGCTTGATGGTGAATTCGCCCGGGTTGCCGATGTTGACCGGACCGCTGAAGTCATCAGGCCCATTCATCATCCGCATGATCACTTCGACCAGGTCATCGACATAGCAGAAGCTCCGCGTCTGCTTGCCCTCCCCGAAAATCGTGATGTCCTCGCCCTGCAACGCCTGGCGGATGAAGTTGGTCACGACGCGCCCATCGAATGGGTGCATCCGCGGCCCGTACGTATTGAAAATCCGCACCACCTTGATGTTCAGGCGATGCACGCGCTGGTAGTCAAAGAACAGCGTCTCCGCAGCCCGCTTGCCTTCGTCGTAGCACGCCCGAGGCCCGATCGGATTCACATTCCCGCGATAGCTCTCCGGCTGCGGATGCACCTCCGGATCCCCGTACACCTCACTGGTGCTGAACTGCAGCACCTTCGCGTTGCAGCGCTTGGCCATCCCAAGGATGTTGATCGCCCCGAGAATGCTGCACTTCATCGTCTTGATCGGGTTGTACTGGTAATGCCCAGGCGCGGCAGGGCACGCCGCGTTGTAGATCTCGTCCACCTCAAGCCACAACGGATGCGTCACATCGTGGCGAATGAACTCGAAGTTGGGCTTGCCCAAAAGATGGGAGATGTTGATCTTCTGACTGGTGAACAGGTTGTCGACGCAGATGACGTCGTGCCCCTGCGCCACCAACCGATCGCACAAGTGCGACCCGAGAAAGCCTGCTCCGCCCGTCACCAGAATGCGCTTGGTCTTCATGAGTGTGGAATCCCTGCCGGCGGCGATGGTAGGTCGAAAATGCCTGGAATCATCGGCGTTTCACGGGCGGGCCTTTGCCCCCGGTTTCGTGCGAAGCGAGGCGTTCTGCACCCTCTCATCGCGGGAGGCAATGGCGGACAAACTAGGCTCGCGGAGCGTCGCAAAGTGGCGTGAGAATCTGGGCAACCTGTCGTCAGCGTCCGGAAGCCCTGATTCGTGTGCGGTTTATGCGCACGGTTCCATTCTTTTTTGCCTTTCTGTTGGTTTTTCGCGCAGGATGGCGCACACTAGATTCGGAAGGGAAGAGGTGTCTGGATGGGCCGCGCCCACCCGACGCGTGGCCCTCGTGGAGTGTGTGACCACGAAAGCGCACGGTCAGGGTGCACCGGTTCCAAAGCCGCCTATGCCGCCAAAGGGTTGTTGCCCGCGCTCGTGACGCGCGGGGCGACTGCATGGCCGCATGGCGCGGAGGTAAGGCTCCCGGGGGAGGGGTCCGGCCTGCACCAATTCTCGTCTGATTTTGTGTTGGCAAAGGGACTTGCCCGGGCAGGTCAGGCGAGCGCCGCTCCAGCGCTTTCCGCACCTGACCCGCAGCATGAACGACGATGAGCGCGCTGTCTCGCAAACCCGATGTCCCGCCACTGGTCGTGCCCGACTGGCAAGGCGATCTCACGCAACTGCTCGACGAGGCCCACCTCGTCGCGTGGAGTGAGTTCCCGCAGCGCCGCACCCAATTCGCCGTCCAACTGGGACAGTTTCTGGGAAGTCTGAAGGACGCCGAAGTCTGCGTCCTCTACGGCAAGTTCATCACCGACCTCGACACGTTCTGTTACCAGCTCGAACGCGCGATCCCAGGCCCCGCCCTCGAACGCCGGATCCACGGCCCCTCCAGCATCGTCTCGCTCTTGCGAGAACGCCCCAGTTTCCACGGGCGGGCCCAGTCCAAGTATCGCTTCTACATCTGGCACGACGCGGATGTCTTGCTCAAGGCCGATCATGTTCTCTTCGGCAAACTTGTGGACGCCCTCGCGGGCGTTGCCGCCGAGGCCGAGTATGTCTCCGACGACCTGCTGATGATCCACCGTGCCGTGTTCGTCGGGTCGTCGATGCTCGACGTGTACGCCGACGACGCTCGGGGCCAGTTCTCTTCCTGGCACGACGACGGAAAGGGTGAGCCGTTCTGGCAGGTAGTGACGGGCATCGAGGCTCCCAGCTTCTTGCGATATCGGATCGATGCGCTGAGTGTGCCGGGTTGTCCCGTGCAATCGGGTGCCGCGCCCGTGGCTCAGCACTCGATGGGGCGTGTGCTGGTGCCGCGCTCGCCCATGGCGGATTCGTGATCCGCACGGGCAGGCAATTGCACAGGATTTCCCCGAGATTCACGACCTTTTCTGAGCCGAATGACGCGTTCGAAATTGCCGCGCAAAGGTTCTTTGAAAAGCAGCGTGAATCGTCTTGACGAGTTCTGGTTTTCGAGTAGGCTGTGCGGATCGTTCGCGTTTCGTGGGTGTCGAGTGTTCCAGCAGGCTACGTCGCAGGTCTTCTGACCCGCTCCGTCGCTGGCCCGCTGGTCCGCCCCACGCAGTAAGGTGATGTTTGCGACCCACGCCTTCTCGCAAGAAGCGTGGTGGTTGGTTGAAGTGTGCTTTTTCTCTCCCCGTGTCCTTCCGCACGCGGGGCTCAACTGAAGGGCCGTGACTTTGATCGGGCTGGAGGAGTGCCCTTGATCGGTCCGGCCCTTCATCTTTTTTGTGCCGCGCTGGTGTGTGCCGCGTTCCCTACGCCAACGTCGCACGCAGCACCCGCTCCAAACTCGCCAGCGCTCCCTTGATGTCCCACTGCTGATTCGCCCGCGCGCCCGTGTAGTTTGAAATCGCCCGCACCTCTCCAAACGCCACGCCCCGTCGGCGAGCCACCAAGCCGCAGGCTGCCCCCTCCATCGTCTCCGCGATCGCGCCGGTGCGCCGCGACATCTCCATCGCCAGCCCATCCCTCGCAGAGCACGTCGACACCGTCGCGATCACCCCCCGCGCCGTCACGCTCGATCCAAACGCTTCAATGACCCGCGGCTCGCACACAAACCGCGACCCCACCTCCGGGTCAATCGGGAACCCAATCGTCGCAACGTCCGCAAACCCCTCGTCCGTTTCCAGCCCCTCATCCGCGAAAACACTCGCCTCACCAACCAACGTCTCACCAGGCGACAGTCGAAATCCCCCATCTGCCCCCGGCAGCGCCCCCGCAATCCCCACATTCAACACCAGCCCATCCGTTGAGCGCAGCCCCTGCGCCAGCCCGCCAGCCGCGTTGGCCTTGCCAACCCCTAAATGAACCAAACTCACCCCCTCGCGCACCTGCACTCGTTCCCACAACCCGGGTACGCCCGCTTTCCCGTCCCCCAATGCCCGAAAGACCGCCGCGATCTCTACCGGCGCGGCGACTGCGAGCAGAATTTCTCGATCTTGCACGACCGACCGGAGCAACGGATGCATCCAAGCATCGTAGAAAGTCGGAGTAGCCCACATTCACCCCGCACTCTCCCCGGACCCAGGCAGGATGCCAAAGGTCGCGGAATTGCCTCCCGTCCCATCCGTTGGGACCGCCAAGGAACGCCATGAGCCCCACGCCGCAGCACCAACCGCGATCCTCAACCCTCCGCCGGGGCTTTGCCATCAAGATCACGCTCGCCTTGTTGCTGCTCGCGGGTGGGTCGGTGGGCGTGGTGACGCTGGGCCAGTCCGGCGCGGGTTCGAGTGGGCGATCAGGCGGTGGGGCGGGGGCTGGCAACAACTCATCCAGCCAAACCCAGCGCACGGCGGATCTCGCCGAGGCCAAGAAGCAGTCGTTCGAGATCAGCACCGTCGCCAACGGCGATCTCCAAGCCCGCAACCAGGTGGAAATTCGCAGCCCGCTGGAACAGCAGTCCACGATCCAGTACATCATCCCCGAAGGCACGCGCGTCAAGCAGGGCGACCTGCTCGTGCAACTCAACGCCGACACGCTGCAGCGACAGATCGACGAAGAAACCCCGCGCCTCGCCAGCGCGAGGGCCGAACTGGTCTCCGCCGAGAACCAGTTGCAGATTCAGATCAACGACAACGCGAGCGGGTTGCGCAAGGCCGAGCTGGACCTCGCCCTCGCCGAGCTCGCCCTCAAGCAGTGGCGCGAAGGCGACGCCGTGAAGCAGCGTCAGAACCTTGAGCTTCGGCTGGACACCGCCGAGCTTGAACTCGAACGCCTCGCCGAGAAGTACGTGCGCAGCCAGGAGTTGCTCGCGGAAGGTTTCTTGAGCAAGGACGAGACCGATCGCGACGAAGTGTCGTACATCCGCGCGATTTCTGAGTATCAGACCGCAGGACTTGATCTGCAGGTCTTCGACACCTTCGAGTTCGTGCGTACGGACAAGCAGAAAGTCTCCGACGTCGCCGAGCGTCGCGCCGAAGTCGAGCGCGTCCGCCTGAACAACGACAGCCAGCTCGCCAGCCGCAAGGCCGACCGCGACAACCGCCAGACGCAGGTGCAGCTCACCGAGTCCCGCCTCGCCAAGCTCAACGATCAGTTCAAGGGCGCGAAGATGGTCGCCCCGCGCGACGGTCTGGTGGTCTACAGCACCTCCGTCGAAGGCTCCCGCTGGGGCGGCGGCAACGAAACGCTCCAGATCGGCCAGCAGGTCTATTCCAATCAGCTCATCATCGCCCTGCCCGATACCAGCGACATGGTCGCCGCCGTGCGCGTGCACGAAGCCCTCGCGGGCCGCATCCGCCCGGGCCAAGACGTCCAAGTCCGCATCGACGCGGCGGGCGGCAAGGTCTTCCAGGGCAAGGTCGACAACATCGGCGTCATGGCCGAATCCGGCGGCTGGCGCGATCCCAACCTGCGTGAGTACACCGTCCGCATCTCGCTGCTGGACGCCAGCGCGGAAGACGAACTCAAGCCCGCCATGCGCGTCGAAGCACGCGTCATTCTGGGCAGCGTCGAAGACGCCGTGACCGTGCCCGTGCAAGCACTCTTCACCGAAGGCGCGGTGCAGTTTGTGTACAAGCCAGAGGGCAATCGATTCATCAAGCACCCGGTGCGAGTCGGCCGGCGCAGCGAAACGCTCGCGGAGATTCCCGCCGGACTCGAAGAGGGCCAGGTCGTGCTCGTGCGCAGCCCGCAGCCAGGCGAAGTGCTTTCACGCGAGTGGAGCGATGATGCACTGCAGGTCGCTGGCTACAAGCGCGACGAGAACGGGCAGGTTCTCGCAGAGCGTCCTGCAGGTGCGCCAGGCGGTCGTCCTGGCCAGCGCCGCGGCGGACCTCCCGCGGGCGTCACTCCCGCTGCAACGCAGGGCGAACGCCCGCAGGCGACACAGGCCCCAGGCGGCGGCGCGCCAGCGGCGACAGCGCAGCCCGCGACGACGACGGCGAGTCCGACGAAGTGATGTGCACGTTGTGAGCGAGCGGTTGCGAGCACCCGTGTCTTCGTGAAGACTCAGG
>JALHOJ010000023.1:41891-48622 GCA_022843045.1 Phycisphaerales bacterium | reverse complement strand
TTCCAACGCCGCACCGAGCTCGTCCGCTTCGCCGTCGAGCGCGGCGTGCTTGGCTTCGCCGAGCATGAATGGTCCCTGATCGCCGCCCGCAAGTCCGATGGCCGAGACCGCGACTAAGCAATGACCGCGCAGCCCCCATTGCCCGTCCAGCCCCGCGTGATGTCCCCCGCGATGTTCGCGCCCTTCGACGGCTATCCGCTGGTCTGCGCCCTGGCGCGCGATATGGACACCAAGCTGCTCTGGTGCAACGACGAGTACGCCCGCACCGTCGGCAAGCCCAAGGACCAGCTCCTCGGCACCACCCTCCACGACATCATGCCCGCCGAGGCCGCCACCGAACGCATCGAGCTGATGTGGGACGTCCTCAAGACCGGCCACCCCGGCGCGTACTTCCAGGTTTGGCACGACCGTCGCTACATGACCGCGATTTGGAGGCTGGATCCCGCCGCGTTCGGCTGCGACGGCGCGTTCATCGTCCTGACCCGCGGCTTTGGGGAGCGCGAGCCCGACGTGATCGATTACGACCACTTGAACGTCACCACCACGCCGCACTTTGACAAGCTCGACAAGCTCTCTCGCCGCGAGCTCGAGGTGTTGTACTACGCCGCCCTGGGCCTCACCAGCGAAGAGATATCCAAACGCCTCTTTCGCGCTGTGAAGACCGTCGAAAACCATCTCGCCTCGATCACCCAGAAAATGGGCTTCAAGGGGCGAGCCGAACTGGTCCGCTTCGCCACCGCCCGCGGCATCATCGCCTTCGCCGAGCACGAGTGGATCAAGTTGGCGTCCAACAAGAAGTCCGCCTCCGGTGACTGAACAATTCAGGCCCGCTTGCGCCGCAGCATCAGCACGCCGCCCGCGCCAAAGAGCGCGATGGCCCCGGGCGTGGGCACCGGCACACCCGTGATCACGCCATACAGCCCGTCGCCCTTCGTGCTCGACAGAAGCATGTTCGCTTCGCCAGCGACTTCCGAGAACCCCTCAAACGACGTCGGCCGCACATTCAACCCATTCGCGCTCCGCAGGTGCGCCACGCCCTCGAAGATCGGGTGCATGCTCCCGACCGGCGTTTCGTACACGCCGTTGTACCCACCCAAGCCTGGCCCTTCATTGGCGTCAAACGACAACCCCAGCGGCGCGACGAAGTTGTTCAGCGCCGCCGCCTCACCCTCCCGATCCGGCCCCATCCCGCCAAACACATACACGCCCCGCCCGCCCTGGACGAACTGCGTGAGCAGACTCGCATCGATCGTGCGATACGGCTCGTCGAAGATCGTGCCGACGAAGATCGCGTCAAAGGCCTCGAGCTGCGACAGCGTCCAATCCGTCTGCTGCGTCACGGTGATGCCGAACCCCGCGTCGGTCAGCGCCGACTCCACCAGCGGGCTGTAATCGTGGATCGAACTCACCGCGCTCGCCTCGATCATCAGGATCGAGCCCCCCGACGAAGCCTGCGTCAGGAACTTCGCGACATTCAACGCAAACCTCGCCTCCTGCTCGCCCGCCTTGTGCGTCGACAGCGTGTTCGCGTCGTGGGCCGCGACGATCCGCCCCGTGCCAGGCACGTGCACGATGTCCGCCTGGGCGGCACCAGCGAAGGCAAGAAGGCTGAGCGTGGACACACTGATAGCGCGGCGGACCATAACGGCGATGCTCCGTGTCTTGAGTTTCGTTGCGTAGGTGCAAGGCGACGGGCGCACAGCCCGCGTCACCTACATCATGCGCCAAGCCCAGCTGTTCGCCAGCAATCCGCGTCAATTGCAAGATACTGGGACCCACCCGGGCCCAAGCCGCCCGCAGACTTTCGCCATCTTCCCCAACCCCGCCCCGCAAGCCCGGCAGGCCGGATCCAGCCGTGATTATCGAATCTCGAGTTTGAACCCGCCCTCTCGCTCGTCCCCCTTCCGCATCACCTGCGGCACCTCCGCACCCAACCCATCGCCCAGCATGTCGATCCGATGAATCTGCTGCTCCATCCGCGGGTGCGAAGAGAACCCCGTGACCCTGTGCGGATCAAACAGGTACAACTGCACATACTGAAAAATCGGAATCAGCGGCAGGTCTTCCTCAACGATGATTCGCTCCGCCTCCGTCAGCATCGCGAGTCGCGCCGCGGGGGTGGCCGCGTCCTCCGCCGCGTCAAGCAGCGCGTCGTATGCCACGTTGCTGTACTTGCGATCGTTGTTGCCGTCGCCCGTGCGATTCAAGTTCAGAAACGTCGTCGGATCACCATAATCCCCGAACCACGCCCCACGCGAGATCATGAAGTCCGCGTTCTTGAGCCGCTCGCGGAACGTCTTTGTTTCCGTCTGCGCGAGGCGCACTTCAATCCCCAGGTCCCGCTCCCAGTCCTTCGCGATCGCCTGCGCGATCAGATCATGCCCGCCGTCCTTGTTGAACAGAATCTCAACGCTCAGTCCCTTCCCCTCCGCAAATCCCGCCTCCGCCAGCAACCTCCGAGCCGCCTCCACGTCCCGCCCCAGCCCCGCGGGCGATTCATACCCCGCCAACGCGCCACGCGGCACGATCGTGCTCGCCACCGGCTCGCCCGCCTGCCGAATGTTGTTGGTCACCGCCTGCTTGTCCATCGCCAGCGCCAACGCCTTGCGCACCCGCCGATCCGCGAGCGGATTCGGCCGCCCGTCCGACAGCGACGAATTGCAGTTGAAGTTGTAGAAGTACGTCCCAAACGCCGGAAATACATGGATCGTGTTCCGCGGATCGCTGGGCAGCCGCCGATCAATCTCGATGGTGTCGATCCCTTCCGCCTGCATGCGAGCAATCTCGCTCGCATGCTCAGCGTGAAACTCCCGCTTCTCCCGCAGCATCTCCATGCGATAGCTGGGCACCACATCGCTCACCCAATCCACCGCCCCCGTCCGAAACGCCAGCACGCTCGCGTTCGGATCCTGCACGCTCGGAATCGTGATCGTGCGGATGTTGAGCTTCGCGCGATTCCAGTAGTGCGGATTCTGCTCAAACCGCATGTCCCGCTTGAATCGCCACGCCGTCAGCCGAAACGGCCCGTTCGTGATCGACAGTGGCGGCTTGGTCCAGTCCGGCCGACTCTTCAGCATCCCCGTCCGCGGCTCGATGCTCTCATACGCGGCAACCAGCGGCGGATACACCGGAAACATCGGCGGAAAACCCAGCAAGTCAAGGAAGTACGCCGTCGGCCGCACCAGCGTCACCCGCAGCGTCTTCTCATCCACCGCCTTCGCCTGCACAAGCTCATCAAACTTCGCCAGCGACTCCTTCCACAACGCCTCCGCCGCCGCCTTCCGCTCCGCATCACTCCCCATCGACGCGGCCCTAGGCCCAAACGCCGCGATCGCATCGGTGCGCCACTTGATGAACTCCTTGCCCCCCTCGATCAACTCGTACAGCTTGATGTAGTCCCCAGCCAGATCCGGCATCATGTTCCGCCGCCACGAGTAAATCCAGTCACCCGCCCGCACATCATCCCCATTGCTCCACTTCGCGTCCTTGCGAATGTGAAACGTGTACGTCCGCCGATCCTCCGAAACATCCCAACGCTCCGCCGCTGCTGGCTCAATCTCGAAGTTGTCGGTAAAGATGTCCGATCGCGTCAGCCCCTCGCCGATGATCCGCAGGACGCGGTTGTCCTGCATCCACGAGACGATCGCCGGGTCCAGCGTGGAAACGTCGCCACGATTAATGAACGTGAAGTCCGCCCGCGGCCCAGAACGGTCCAATGCGGTCAGGCCCAGTGCAAGGGCGAGCAGGACGAGCAATGGGACCAGCAGTTTCAGCATCAGGAGAGCGTAGTGGCCATTCGTCGCCCCCTTGTGTTGGCACCATGCACGCCAGTCTTCATCTCACGGATACTCCTGCCTCGTCGGCCTGATCAGCACATCGCTCATATGCACATGGGCCGGCTGCGACACGATCGTCGTAACCAGCCGCGCGATATCCGGCGGCTGCAACACCGGCCCGATCCGCGTCTTCACCTCTTCGAACCACTTGGGGTCATACCCCGCGACGCCCTGAAACTCGCTCTCGACGAAACCAGGCTCAATCAGCGACACGCGGATGCCCTTGGGCCCCAGTTCCCGCCGCGCCGCCTCCGCGAGCGAGTTGGCCGCGAACTTGGTGCTGCCGTACATGCTGCTGAAGGGCGAGATATGCCGGCCAACCGTCGAGCCCATGACGAGGATGTCGCGCGGACGGTCCAGCAGGTTCGGAATCGCCTTGCCCTCTTGCTCGCTCAGGAATCGTTTGCCCGCCTCGCGGATCAACTTCGCGCACGCCAGCAGATTCGTCCGGATCATCTCTTCCCACTGCGACGGATCACTCGTCAGCACGCTCCCGCTCAGGCCTCGCCCCGCGTTGGCGATGACGATGCACGCCTCGTGCCGCGGATCGCCCAGGGAGTATCGTGCCACGTCAAACAAACGCGTCACGACGGAATCATCCGCGCAGTCGCCCACGACCGCTGCCACGTTGCCTTCGCCGCACTCGCGCACGAGCTCCAGCAACTTCTCTCGCCGCCGCCCATTGATGACGCAATACGCGCCCAAACGCACGAGTTCGCGCACCGTCGCTTCGCCGATGCCCGCAGTCGCGCCCGTGACGATGGCGACGCGTGATCGGAGCGGAAACGTGCTGTCAGATGCTTGCATGGTCCCATCGTAGTGGGGGCGCAAGCGCTGAAACAGGCCTCAAGAACGCCGCCTAGAACCGCAGCGTCGCAACCAGCGCGAGCACGCCCGCCGACTCCGCATCGTCCTGCGCGATTTCGTTCCCGTCGCTGTTATCCAGCGTGTATTCCTGCGAGAAGGCCATCCCCACGACGCCCGTCAAGCCGAACTGCGACGTAGGTTTCCACGAGGCGATCAAGCCGACGGGAATGAAGCTGTGCCGACCGACGCCATTGGGGATCGACGCGTCTTCGCCCAGGCGGAAGTTGGAAGTGTCAAAGCCCACCAAGCCCCCGATGCTGAAGTCCTCAGTCGCGGCATACGTCAGAGCGATCCCGCCGATGTTCGTCGTGCGGTCGCTCGCCAGAAGCCACTTCTCGTTGATCTGCCACCGCAGAAACGGAATCGGCAGCACCCGCACATCGTCCTCGATCTGCGACGAGAGACCGACGCCAAGCCCCAGGATCAAGTCCCGGCTGTGCGCATAGGAGAACGCCACAAATCCGCCATACTCGATCGTGTCGCTGAACTCCGCATCGCTCTCGCCCGACGAACTCGCAAACGCGCCCAGGCGATAGCCCCACTGATCATCGATCTGGTTCTGCCACGACACGCCCACGTCGTATCGATAAATCGTGTCCCACGGATCCCGCACCTCAAACGGCGGCAGTGACACAAACGGCAGCGCACCAGGCCCAAAGTCGTACCAATCCACCCGCGTCCCCATCTCAAACCCCAGTGACGACCGATCGTTCAGCGGAATGTCCACCCCCATCGTCGCCCCCGCACGCGTCAGGCTCGCATCGCCGCCCTGATCCAGATCGCTCGAAAGCACATGCATGCCGTACAACCGAAGTTCCGCCGTGACGCCAGTCCCGGTCGTGGGCCGGCCCACGGGCGAGATCGTGCCGGTGAGGCCTCCGCCTTGGGCCTGTGAGGGGGCGGGGGCGGGCTGCGTGGGCGCAGTCTGTGGCGAAGCTTGCTCCGAAGCGGCCTGGGCCGGATCGTTCGAAGGCGCCTGCGCGAGGCACAGGCCGCTGCAAGTCATGAGCGCGAAAATCGAGGATGCGAATCCGTGCATGGGGGCTCCTTGCCTCACAGTAGCGCCAGTGCGCCGCGCCACGTGCTTTGCGCTGGCTCCAGCGGGCGATGCTGCTGGTCGTCCGTATCGTGCCGATCCACTCCCCGCGACGACCGCTTTTGTGCGCCAAACCGCCCGATCGACCCAAGGCGCGCGCGCTTCTCGTCCCCTTCTCGCCCTACCACCTTGCATTCCCATCTCTCATCGATCATGATGCTCTCATGCTCGCTGCTCCCGCCATTGTCCCGCCCACCCTTCCTCCCCTCGCCCCGGAGGCCCGTTCCCTCCTCTCGCGTTTTCTCGCCTTGGGCCACGATGCCGCCGCTCTCGCTCTCGAACGCAATCAGGACCTCTTCGACATCATTCTCCAACTCGCCGACCCCGCTGCCGCCGCTTGGCTCGCCCACATCGCCGCCCTCTCCGCAAACCGCCGTCGCGAACTCGCCCTCCAAACCCTCGAGTCCATCTGCAAGTCCAGCGTTGACCCCATCGAGCAACGCCGCGCCGCCGCCCGACTCCTCGCCCTCAATCGTGCCGTCGATGTCGACGGACCAGGGAGTGTGTCAACATCCGGGCGAACAGCCAAACGCACTCCCGCGCCCAGCCCTCGCTCCTCTCTGCAACACCTGCCAACCCCCTCCCCCATCCTGATCCGTCCCAACCCTACGCGCTCCGCCGAGCAAACCCTCGCCACCCTCATCCACGTCATCACCACGCGCTCCGAATCCCCAACCCAAACCCGCGCCACCCTTGACGCCTTCTTCAACCTCGACACCACGATCAACCACACCCTCGCCCACGAAGACACCGACGACGTCCTCACCCAGTTCGAACACGACCCCGCCTTCGCCGACCTCGCCATCCTCGACCGCGACGCGACAGCCCGCGCCCATTCTCCAACCACCCTCACCAAAGACGCCTTCGTCCAAACCTACACGCTCACCCGCGCCGACACCTCCTCCAACCTCACCTTCACCCTCCACCCCACC